>JBILYW010000081.1:0-8936 GCA_044377555.1 Pseudomonas sp. | reverse complement strand
CTTGCATAGCCGAAGGGCTGGGGCATATTCAATACCAGTTGGTGGCGCATGTTCCTGGCTGCCTCCAGCGCCGGGGCTTCACCTCCGTACTCGGCGAAACCGAAGAGGTGGATATGGCTTTTGCCCGAGCGCTGAATGTCCAGCTTCCAGGCATAGGGGTGACCATCGTCATGTTTGAGCGGGTAAATAAAGCAGTGGTTATGGTTGTTTGCACGAGGCCTTGGCATCGGTCGTATCTCCTGAAAGGTGGGGCAGCATCCATTCTTTAATCGTGACGATGTGCAGCAGACTCGCTGATGTTTTTTGCGCGTACAACGTGGGAAAACGACTTAGGGATCCGTCCTACAAAGAATCAGGAAAGTGCTTTGTGTGTCTATGGGCGCAGCTTCATGACCCATACGAAGCCAGTGTCACGTACTGCTGAAATGTCTTCGGAACCGAAGTCCGCAGGTTTTTTCAATGTCACAGAGCTGTGACATTTGAGCGTCTCTTCGTTACGCGGGGGCAGGCGGTGATGGATACACTCTTTAGCAGCGCAAGCAGAAGACTTGCACAGCAATAACAACAAGAAAGGTCACGCCATGAATTCATTCAATCGCCTCGCCGTTGTCATTTCTCTCGCCACACTGTTTCCCCTGAACGCTTATGCCGCAGCCCCTGCCGATTCCAAAGGTACGGTTGAAGTGGTGCATTGGTGGACTTCCGGTGGTGAGGCCAAAGCGGTTGAGGTGCTTAAAAAGCTGATCGAAAAAGACGGATATACCTGGCAGGACAGCGCTGTTGCAGGCGGTGGCGGTGCCGCCGCCATGACCGTGCTCAAGACTCGCGCCGTGTCCGGCAACCCGCCGTCAGCCGCACAGATCAAGGGCCCGGATATTCAGGACTGGGCTGCGCTCGGCTTGCTGACCAATGTCGATGAAGTTGCCAAGGCCAACAAGTGGGACACGCTGCTGTCCAAAACGGTCTCCGATACCATGAAGTACGACGGCCATTACGTGGCTGTGCCGGTCAATGTTCACCGCGTGAACTGGCTGTGGACCAACCCTGAAGTGTTCAAGAAGGCCGGCATCGACAAACCGCCAACCACCCTTGACGAACTTTATGCTGCGGGCGACAAGCTCAAGGCCGCCGGTTTCATTCCTTTGGCCCATGGTGGTCAGCCTTGGCAGGACAGCACGGTTTTTGAAGACATGGTGCTGAGCATCATGGGCCCGGAAGGCTACAAAAAAGCCTTTATCGAGCACGATGAGAAAACCCTGACCGGCCCGCAAATGACTGAAGTGTTCACCAACCTGAAAAAACTTCAGAGCTACATGGACCCAGATGGCTCCGGCCAGGACTGGAACCTGGAAGCTGCCAAAGTGATCAACGGCAAAGCCGGCATGCAGATCATGGGTGACTGGGCGAAAAGCGAGTGGGCTGCTGCGGGCAAGAAAGCGGGTACTGATTTTGAGTGCGTGCCGTTCCCGGGCACCCAGGGCAGCTTCACCTACAACATTGACTCCCTGGCGATGTTCAAACTGGCCAAGGCCAAAGATACTGCCGGCAACCGGGCCGCTCAGAACGACGTAGCCAAAGTTGCGCTTGAACCCGAGTTCCAATACGTGTTCAACCAGAACAAGGGCTCGATCCCGGTGCGTGGTGATCTGGATATGAGCAAGTTCGACAGCTGCGGCCAGGCTTCAGCCAAGGACTTCGCAGCCGCTGGCAAGTCCGGCAGCCAATTGCCGAGCATGGCGCACAACATGGCGACCTCACTGGCAGTTCAAGGTGCGATCTTCGATGTCGTGACCAACTTCATGAGCGACAAAAATGCTGATCCGGCCAAGGCTGGCAAGCAACTGGCGTCAGCGATCAAAGCGGCCCAGTAACGTTCTGACTTGACCCGCCGCGTTCGCACGCGGCCCCCCACTTTAAGTTGCACGGCATTGGCGCCCGCCAATGCCGGCATCCCCGCACGGGAATATTTCGATGAGTTCTGTGGCTGTGTTCAGCAAGGCCTCGCCGTTTGATGCGTTGCAACGCTGGTTGCCCAAGCTGGTCCTGGCACCCAGCATGGTGATCGTGTTGGTTGGCTTTTATGGCTATATTTTCTGGACCTTTATCCTTTCGTTTACCAACTCCAGCTTTATGCCCAGCTACAAATGGGTTGGCCTGCAACAATACGCGCGCTTGATGGAAAACGATCGTTGGTGGGTCGCCAGCAAAAACCTGGCGGTCTTTGGCGGGATGTTTATCGCTATCAGCCTGGTGATCGGCGTGTTCCTGGCCATCCTGCTCGACCAGCGCATCCGCAAGGAAGGCTTTATCCGCACGATCTACCTGTACCCGATGGCGTTGTCGATGATCGTCACCGGTACGGCCTGGAAGTGGCTGCTCAACCCGGGCCTTGGCCTGGACAAGATGCTGCGCGACTGGGGCTGGGAAGGCTTTCGTTTTGACTGGCTGCTGGATCAGGACCGGGTGGTGTACTGCCTGGTGATCGCGGCGGTATGGCAGGCTTCCGGCTTTGTGATGGCGATGTTTCTGGCCGGTTTGCGCGGGGTCGATCAGTCGATCATTCGTGCGGCCCAGGTCGACGGCGCAAGCTTGCCGACCATCTACCTGCGCATTGTGTTGCCGAGCCTGCGCCCGGTGTTTTTCAGTGCCTTCATGATCCTGGCGCACATTGCGATCAAGAGCTTCGACCTGGTGTCTGCAATGACCGCCGGCGGCCCGGGCTACTCCTCGGACTTGCCTGCCATGTTCATGTATTCCTTCACTTTCAGCCGTGGGCAAATGGGTATTGGTTCTGCCAGTGCGATCATGATGCTGGGGGCGATCCTGGCCATCCTCGTGCCGTATCTGTATTCCGAGTTGAGGAACAA
Organism: Pseudomonas sp.; assembly: GCA_044377555.1. GTDB lineage: Bacteria > Pseudomonadota > Gammaproteobacteria > Pseudomonadales > Pseudomonadaceae > Aquipseudomonas. The sequence goes on along the minus strand of JBILYW010000081.1, from coordinate 6,069 downwards.
ACGCCATGATTAATACCCGGCGATTTACCTTCAGCCGCCTGGCGATTTACACCACCTTGTTCCTTGCGGCGGCGGTCTATTTGATCCCGCTGGTGGTGATGCTGCTTACCAGCTTCAAAAGCCCGGAAGACATCCGCACCGGTAACCTGCTGAGCTGGCCGCAAGTGATCGATGGCATTGGCTGGATCAAGGCCTGGGACACGGTGGGCGGTTACTTCTGGAACTCGGTGAAAATCACCGTGCCTGCGGTGCTGATCTCGACCTTTATCGGCGCCATGAACGGATACGTGCTGTCGATGTGGCGCTTCCGGGGCTCGCAGCTGTTTTTCGGCCTGCTGCTGTTCGGTTGCTTCCTGCCGTTTCAGACCGTGTTGCTGCCGGCCTCGTTCACCATCGGCAAGCTGGGGCTGGCCAACACCACCACCGGCCTGGTGCTGGTGCATGTGGTGTATGGCCTGGCCTTCACCACGCTGTTCTTTCGCAACTACTACGTGAGCATCCCGGATGCGCTGGTGAAGGCTGCGCGGCTGGATGGCGCGGGCTTTTTCACCATTTTCGGACGGATTTTGCTGCCGATGTCGGTTCCGATCGTGATGGTCTGCCTGATCTGGCAATTCACTCAAATCTGGAATGACTTTCTGTTTGGTGTGGTGTTCGCCAGCGGTGATGCGCAACCGATAACGGTGGCGCTGAACAACCTGGTCAATACCAGCACCGGGGCCAAGGAATACAACGTGGACATGGCTGCGGCCATGATCGCGGGGCTGCCGACGCTGCTGGTCTACATCTTTGCGGGCAAGTATTTTCTGCGCGGGCTCACGTCCGGTGCGGTCAAGGGGTAAGGCATGGCAACTCTCGAACTACGCAACGTTAATAAATCCTACGGCAAGGGTTTGCCGGATACGCTGAAAAACATCGAACTGAAAATCGACGATGGCGAGTTTCTGATTCTGGTGGGGCCTTCGGGTTGCGGCAAATCGACCCTGATGAACTGCATCGCCGGCCTTGAGACCATCAGTGGCGGTGCGATCCTGGTGGACGATGCCGACATCAGCGGCATGAGCCCCAAGGACCGCGATATCGCCATGGTGTTTCAGTCCTACGCGCTGTACCCGACCATGAACGTGCGGGACAACATCGCCTTCGGCCTGAAGATCCGCAAAATGAGCGCGGCGGCGATTGAGGAAGAAGTTGCACGGGTCGCCAAGCTGCTGCAAATCGAGCACCTGCTGGGCCGTAAACCCGGACAGCTGTCGGGTGGCCAGCAGCAGCGCGTGGCCATGGGCCGGGCGCTGGCGCGGCGGCCGAAGATTTATCTGTTTGACGAGCCGCTGTCCAACCTCGACGCCAAGCTGCGGGTCGAGATGCGCACCGAAATGAAGCTGATGCACCAGCGCCTGAAAACCACCACGGTCTACGTCACCCACGACCAGATTGAAGCCATGACCCTGGGCGACAAAGTGGCGGTGATGAAGGACGGGATCATCCAGCAGTTCGGCACGCCCCGGCAGATCTACAACGATCCGGCCAACCTGTTTGTGGCCAGCTTTATCGGCTCGCCGCCGATGAACTTCATTCCTCTGCGTTTGCAGCGCCGGGAAGGCCGCCTGCTGGCAGTGCTCGACAGCGGCCAGGCCCGCTGCGAGTTGCCGCTGGGCATGCAGGACGCAGGGCTGGAGGACCGCGATGTGATCGTGGGCATCCGCGCCGAGCAGATCGTGCTGGCGCCGCAAGAGCCCAATGGCCTGCCGACGATTCGCGCGCAAGTGCAAGTCATCGAGCCCACCGGCCCGGACACCCTGGTGTTTGTGAACCTCAACGACAGCAAGGTCTGCTGCCGCATGGCCCCTGATGATGCGCCTCAAGTGGGTCAGAGCCTCAACTTGCAGTTCGATCCGTCTAAAGTGCTACTGTTTGATGCCAATACGGGCGAGCGTCTGGGAGCGATGAGTTCGCCTCAGGCCCACGGCCGGGCTGATAACGTGGCGCAATTCAAGGGTCGTTAAGTCGGAACAGGGAGCCTGTTGTAGGGCCTCCTTGAGTTGTGCCGCGTTAAACAAAGCCAATAAGAAAACAACGAGGATTTAAGGGATGACTAACAGAATGACCCGCACCCGTCTGGCCTGCCAGCTGTCGGCTATCATCGCGCTAAGCCTGGGGGCAGGCAGTGTCTATGCTGACGAAGCCTTCAGCGCCGATTCGAAATGGATGACCGGCGACTGGGGTGGCGAGCGGACCAAGCTGATCGAGCAGGGCATCGACATCAAGATGGATTATGTCGGTGAAGTGGGCGCCAACCTGCATGGCGGTTACAACGACGACAAGACCGCGCGCTACAGCGACCAGTTTGGTCTGGGCGTGGCTCTGGACCTGCAAAAACTGTGGGGCTGGGATAACACCCAGGCCAAGATCCAGCTCACCAACCGTAACGGTCAGAGCATCTCCAATGACCGTGTCGGCGACCCGCGTGCCGGCACCTTGAGTTCCTCCATGGAAGTCTATGGTCGTGGCCATATGGTGCGTCTGACCCAGATGTACATCCAGCATCAGTTCCTCGACGGCAAGCTGGACGTCAAGGCCGGTTACTTCGGCGAAGGCGAAGACTTCAACACCTTCCCGTGCGAGTTCCAGAACCTGGCGTTCTGCGGTTCCCAGGTGGGTAACTGGGCCACCAACGTCTGGTACAACTGGCCGGTCAGCCAGGCAGCACTGCGGGTGAAATACAACATCACTCCTGAACTGTATGCCCAGATCGGTGCGTACAACCAGAACCCGTCGCAGCTGGAACACGGCAACGGCTTCAAGCTCAGCGGCAGTGGCACCAAGGGTACCGTGCTGCCGGTCGAACTGGTCTGGTCGCCAAAGCTCAACAACCTGCCGGGTGAATACCGTGTCGGTTACTACAAGAGCACGGCGCCTGCCAATGACGTGCGTGTCGACATCACCAGTACCGGTCAGGACTATCGCGTACGCGACAGCAAACACGGTTACTGGTTTGTTGTGCAGCAGCAACTCACCAGCCACAACGGTGACGCTTCGCGCGGTCTGAATATCGCGGCCAACGCCACTTTTCACGATAAGGCCACCAACATCGTCGACAACTACCAGTCGCTGATGTTTGTGTACAAGGGGCCATTCGATGCCCGTCCCAAGGATGACATCGGAATTGGCGCCGCCCGTATCCACGTCAACGATGACGTGAAGAAAAGCGCCGAGCAGATCAACGCTTCGCTGGGTGTCACCGATTACAACGATCCGCTGTACTCGCCGCTGCGTTCCACTGAGTACAACTACGAAATCAACTATGGTTTCCACGTGACCAACTGGCTGACCGTGCGTCCTAACCTGCAATACATTACCCATCCGGGTGGTGTGGATCAGGTGGACAACGCATTGGTGGCTGGCTTGAAAATTCAGTCGGTGTTCTAAGTTCCTTGCGCTAAGCTCCTTGCCTTTCTAGCGGATAGCCTTGGCTATCCGCTTTTTTTCGGGTCGGCACAACCCGGCGCATGATTTTCAGGACTGCGGCACATGCATGAGCATCCGCTTCACCGTTTTTTCAAATCCAGACGCGAGCAACCTATTTTCCAGTGGGAACGCTTTCAGTTGCGCGATGTGTTGGTGATCGATCACCCGCATTGCCAGGCCGTGTTCAGTCGTCAGGGGGCGCAATTGCTGCACTTTCAGCCGACCGGGCAAAAGCCGTGGCTGTGGTGCGCAGCCAAATGGCCGCAGGTGGGGGCGATACGCGGCGGGGTACCGATTTGCTGGCCTTGGTACGGCCGCCATCCCAGCGAAAACGCGTGGCCATCCCACGGTTGGGCGCGACTGATCGACTGGAAGCTGATCGACAGCAGCACCGACGAAGAAGGCGTAAGCCTGCACTGGCGTTTGCAACTGTGCGATTGGCAAGTGGACCTGCATGCGCGACTGGGTGAACAAATGGAACTGCGCCTGAGCACCGAGCATCAAGACGACGAGCCCTGCCAGGTGAGTCAGGCTTTGCGCGCTTACTGGCGTATTGGTGACGTGGCAGAGGTAGCGCTGTCCGGGCTGGATGGTGTGCACGGCTACGACCAGCTGAACCGCGAGGTATGCCAGCAGAAGGGCGAGTTGCGAGTGGAGGGCGGTTGTCAACGGGTGTTCCAGCATGACGGTGAAATGCAGCTCAATGACCACGCCTGGCAAAGGGCGTTAAGCATTGACACGGGTAATCAGGCCAACACAGTGGTCTGGCACCCGGGCAAGCGGCCGTTGCTGGGCGTGAGCTGGAGTGAGGTCATGGGCTTTGTGTGCGTGGAGTCCACCAGTGGCGGCACGCATAACCAGACTCTGGCCCCCGGTGAACAGGCTCATTTGAGCTTGCAGGCGCGGGCGGGACTGGTGGGGGTTTGAGGGCTTTGACTTTATGACTGGGGGGGGCTGCGTCGGTATTGGCGCAACGGTATGGGGCTAAACTGAAAAGGCTACATCCGAAAAGAGTTGGATCTTTGACTATCAACTTTCTATGTAAAACATAGGAGATATCTCATGTTCAGCACTCATGGCGCCTTATGCCGAAATACACCACAACTCACAGTCACTGAAAATCGCGGGTTGGTTATCCGCAACGTCCGCTACCATCGCCACCCCGATACGCTATCCCTGACCGATGAGCGTATTACCCGTCATCAATACACCGCCCGAGGGGGACTTGTGCTGCGTATTGACCCGCGACTGTTTGCTTTGCGGCAAGCCGATCCGGGGGTTGAGCCCAACTTTGTCTATATCTCGTCATTAAGTGGCGATGTACTGCGCACTGTCACTGTGGATGCCGGTACCACCATTACGTTTGGCGACGCTGCCGGTCGTCCGTTATTGAATGTTTCAGCAACGGGGCTCAAGCGTACTTTTGGCTATGAGAGCAATGGTCTGCCTGGTCGCCTGCTTGATATTACTGAGCAGGCGAAGAGCGAAATTGCCCGAGTGACAGAACGTTTTTTCTGGGCGGACAACAGCCAGGCTCAGCGGGATCGCAACCTCGCCGGGCAATGTGTGCGCCATTACGATACCGCCGGTCTTAATCAGACCAACAGCCTTGCCCTGACGGGCATGCCCGCATCGGTCAGCCGTCAGTTACTGCAAGAGCATCAGCACGCTGACTGGCAGGGCGCCGACGAACTTGCCTGGGAAAACCTGCTGGCTCCCACTCGGTTCACAACCCGCAATACCCTTGATGCGACGGGTGCTCCCCTGATCGGGACCGACGCCTATGGCAACGTTCAGCGTCTGGCATACGATATTGCCGGGCAACTCAAGGGCAGTTGGCTGACGCTCAAGGGGCAAGCCGAACAGGTTATCGTTGCCAGCGTGACGTACTCTGCCCAAGGCAAGAAACTGCGCGAAGAGCACGGCAATGGCGTGGTGACTACCTACCGCTATGACGCGGCGAGCCAGCGCCTGACTGGCATCAAAACCGAGCGTCCAGCCGGTCATGCCAACGGTGCCCGGACCCTGCAAGACCTGCGTTATGACTATGACTCGGTGGGCAATGTGCTGCTGGTACACAATGATGCTCATGCCACCCGGTTCTGGCGCAATCAAAAAGTAGTGCCACAAAACACCTACCTCTACGACAGCCTGTATCAACTGATACAGGCTGCCGGACGTCAGATGGCCAGTGCCGGTCAACAAAGCAGCACACTTCCTTCCCCGTATATCCCGCTTCCCGTCGATGACAGTGCCTATACCCACTACACTCGCACCTACACCTATGACCGTGGCGACAACCTGGATCGAATCCGCCACAGCGCCCCGGCCACTAGCAATAACTACACCACGGATATCACGGTCTCCTCCCGTAGCAACCGAGCGGTGCTGAGTTCGCTGGCGATAGCGCCCGACAAAGTAGACGAGTTGTTCGACAGCGCCGGGCATCAGTTGCTGCTGTTCGCCGGCCAGCACCTGAGCTGGAATGCCAGGGGTGAGTTGCAACAGGTCAACCCGGTGGTGCGTGAGGGCGCAGTATCGGACAGTGAGCGGTACCGTTACGCCAGTGATGGTCTGCGTGTCGAAAAAATCAGCCTTCAG
>JBILYW010000574.1:0-2915 GCA_044377555.1 Pseudomonas sp. | reverse complement strand
GCAATGCAGGCGACTCGGTGCAGCTGATTTCACCGAGGTGATGCCATCGCGAGCAAGCCCGCTCCCACCCCTTCTGCACCCCAGGCTTAATGCTCGTCGTTGTAAACGAACTTGGGCATTTCCCAGTTAAACCGGATCGCCAGCAACCGCAGCAGCAGCCCGCCGAACAAGGTGACGAAAATCGCCTGTTCGTTGGGCATCTCCAGATACGTGCACAGCAAAAAGCACCACGCGGCCGCGAACGATACGCTGGCGTACAGCTCGCGCCGGAAGATCAGCGGGATGTCGTTGCAGAAGATGTCCCGCAGAATGCCGCCGAACACACCGGTAATCACCCCGCTCACCGAGGCCACCAGCATGCCCTGGCCCATTTCCAGCGCGGTCATGCAGCCAATCAGGGTAAACGCCACCAGCCCCAGCGCATCAAGCACCAAAAACAGTGAGCGCAAGTGACGCATCAAAGGCGCGATAAAGATCGTCACCAGGGCAGCAAAGGTGGTGAGCACCAGGTATTCCGGGTGCTTGACCCACGTCAGCGGGTAATGCCCCAGCAACACATCGCGCACCGAACCGCCGCCTAGCGCAGTGACGCACGCAATCAGCACCACCCCAAACCAGTCCATGCCCCGACGTCCGGCAGACAGCGCGCCGGTCATGGCTTCGGCAGTAATGGCAACTAAATAGAGCATCAGCAACATGGCAGCGATCCTTGCAAGAAGGCGCGCAGTCTACTCATTTGGCGAGGGCACCAAAAGAGGGCACCAAGCACGTCTCTTTGGGGGAGCGTGCTTGCTCGCGATGAAATCGCTGCCGCTCGCCAGGTCAAACGAGTCACCTGCATAGCAAGCAGCCCGCTCCCACGGGGGATTTGCAGACGGATCAGAACTTGATGAAGTGTTTACGGTAGTGCTGCAACTCGGCAATCGACTCGCGAATGTCGTCCAGCGCCAGGTGAGTGCCTTTCTTCACCAGGCTGTCGCGCACTTCCGGGGCCCAGCGTGCTACCAGCTCCTTGAGCGTCGAAACGTCCAGGTTGCGGTAGTGAAAGTAGCTTTCGAGGGTTTTCATATGGGTGTACAGGAAACGTCGATCCTGGCAGATGCTGTTGCCGCAGATCGGCGACTTGCCCTTGGGCACCCACTGTTCAAGGAACGCAATGGTCTGCGCTTCGGCTTCGGCCATGGAGGTGGTGCTGTCCTTGACCCGCTGGGTCAGGCCGCTGCCGCCGTGGGTGCGGGTGTTCCATTCATCCATGCGGGCCAGCACTGCATCGCTATGGTGGATAGCAATGACCGGGCCTTCAGCCAGGGTGTTGAGGTTGCTGTCGGTGACGATGGTAGCCATTTCGATAATGACGTCGTTATCAGGATCCAGACCGGTCATTTCCAGGTCGATCCAGATCAGGTTCTGCGCGTTGTTCATAAAGGGCTCCTGAGCTTAGTCGCGCAGTTTAGCTTAGGCATACGGCCCACGTGCTAAACTCGCCAGCGTTTAACCCCCTTATCGTTTTATCAACACGGAACACCCATGGCCAAACGCCAGCTCAATCGTCGTCAGAATTGGCGCATCGAAAAGATCCAGGGCGAGCGCGCTGCCCGCGCCGCAAAACGTGAATCCAGTGCCGTCGAAGCACTTGAAGGCGGCGATTTAGGCCCCGAGCAACTCGGTCTGGTGATCGCGCACTTTGGTGTGCAGGTCGAAGTCGAAGCCCAGGAAGGCGAGCTTAAAGGTCAGATGTTCCGCTGCCACTTGCGCGCAAACCTGCCCGCACTGGTGACCGGCGACACGGTCGTATGGCGCGCCGGCAACCAGGGTATCGGCGTTATCGTCGCCCAGTTGCCCCGTAAAACCGAATTGTGCCGCCCGGACAGCCGCGGTCAGCTCAAGCCGGTTGCCGCCAACGTCGACATGATCGTGATTGTGTTCGCGCCCATGCCCGAGCCTCACGCCAACCTGATCGACCGTTATCTGGTAGCCGCCGAGCACGCCGGGATTCGCCCGCTGCTGCTGCTCAACAAGGCTGACCTGATCGACGATCAAAACTCGCCGGCGCTGAACGCGTTGCTGGGGGTTTATCGCACGCTGGGCTACCCGGTGCTGGAAGTATCGGCCCATCACGGCGATGGCATGCAGCAGTTGCAAGCGCAACTGGACGGCCATATCAGCGTGTTTGTGGGGCAGTCGGGCGTGGGCAAGTCGTCCCTGGTCAACAGCTTGCTGCCAGAGGTCAACCTGCGGGTCGGGCCGCTGTCCGAGGTTTCGGGCCAGGGTACGCACACCACCACCACCGCGCGGTTGTTCCACTTCCCGGGCGGCGGCGAATTGATCGACTCTCCGGGTATCCGCGAGTTCGGCCTGGGCCACGTGAGCCGTGCCGATGTAGAAGCGGGCTTTATCGAGTTCAACGACTTGATCGGCACCTGCCGCTTCCGCGACTGCAAGCACGACCGCGAGCCGGGCTGTGCTTTGCTGATGGCCCTGGAAGATGGCCGCGTGCAGCAACAGCGCATGAACAGCTATCGCTCGATCATTGCCAGCTTGCCCGAGTCGAGCTACTAAGCCGTATAACCGCTCCTGTGGGAGCGGGCTTGCTCGCGATTGCATCGCCTCGGTGAATCAGATATTCCGAGTCGCTTGCATCGCGAGCAAGCCCGCTCCCACAGTTATTACGGTGCCTTGTCGTCAAACAGATTCAGCTTCTGGCGCTCTTCATGCATCGGCATCGGCTGTTTGTCGGCAGGAAGCTTGATCGGATCGACGGGTTCTTTGGGCAGTTGCTCTGCCTTGACCGGCTCCACACCCTGCTCGCCTTCGATCGCTTGCTGGGCCTTTTTGGTCAGTACCACGATGTCGATGCGACGGTTGACCGGGTTATAGGGGCTGGCCTTGTCGAACAACACCGATGAGGCATACCC
>JBILYW010000080.1:0-8953 GCA_044377555.1 Pseudomonas sp. | reverse complement strand
TTTCGGTCAACCAGTTTGACTTATTTCCAATTACTTCCGCTACCGGTGATCTGTATGGCCTTCTCCGAACGTGTTTCCCGCCTGAAAAGCTCTTTGATTCGTGAAATTCTGGCTGCGGCCCAGCGTCCGGAAGTCATGTCTTTCGCCGGTGGCCTGCCGGCCGAAGAGATGCTGCCAAAGGTCGACTGGACCGGCATGCCAGCTTCCATGGGCCAATACGGCATGAGCGAAGGCGAGCCGGCCCTGCGTGAAGTGCTGGCGGCAGAGGCCCGCGCCCTGGGTGTGGATTGCGATGCGAGCCAGGTCATGGTGCTCAGCGGTTCGCAGCAGGCACTGGACCTGGCGGCCAAGCTGTACATCGACAAGGGCACGGAAATCATGCTCGAAGCGCCGACCTATCTGGCCGCGCTGCAAATCTTCCAGCTGTTCGGTGCCGAGTGCCTGAGCTTCCCGCTGCAAGCCGATGGCCCGGACCTGGCGGCATTGCGTGTGCAGCTCGAAAAACACAAGCCGGCATTCATCTATCTGATCCCGACGTTCCAGAACCCGTCTGCCGTGCGTTACAGCGAATCCAAGCGCGACGCCGTAGCGGCCTTGCTGGATGAGTTCGGCGTGACCCTGATCGAAGACGAACCGTATCGCGAACTGACCTTCGACGGTGGCAGCGCCACGCCGATTGTCGCCCGCCTGAAAAAAGCCAGCTGGATTTACACCGGCACCGTATCCAAAACCCTGTTGCCGGGCCTGCGCGTCGGTTTCCTTATCGCCAGCCCGGACCTGTTTCCTCACCTGCTGCGCCTCAAGCAATCGGCGGACCTGCACACCAACCGTGTGGGCCAGTGGCAAGCCTTGCAATGGATCGGCACCGAAAAAATGAGCAACCACCTGGCCGAACTGCGTGATTTCTACCGCGTGCGCCGAGATGGTTTTCAGGCGGCACTGGAAGAGCACTTCTCTGACCTGGCTGACTGGCAGGTGCCACAGGGCGGGCTGTTCTTCTGGCTGACTCTCAAGCAACCGTTCGATACCCGCACGCTGCTCAAGCCAGCTCTGGAGCAGAATGTTGCGTTCATGCCGGGTGAGCCGTTCTTCGCCAACCCGGATCAGAACGTTGGCAGCCTGCGCCTGAACTTCAGCCACATCGACCCGGCGCGTCTGCATGAAGGCCTCAAGCGCCTGGCCAACGTGATTCGTCAGGCACAGGCTGCCCAGGCGGCCTAAAGGAGGCGCGATGCTCAAGGTTTATGGCGATTACAACTCGGGCAACTGCTACAAGATCAAGCTGATGTTGCATTTGCTGGGTCTTGAGTATCAGTGGTTCGCGGTGGACATTCTCAAGGGCGAAACTGAAACCCCGGAATTCCTCGCGAAAAACCCGAACGGCAAAGTGCCGGTACTGGAACTGGAAGACGGTACGTGTTTGTGGGAGTCCAATGCGATTCTCAACTACCTGGCAGACGGCAGCGAGTTTTTGCCGGCCGAGCCGCGTTTGCGTACGCAAGTGTTGCAGTGGCAGTTTTTCGAGCAATACAGCCATGAGCCTTACATTGCGGTGGCGCGGTTTATCCAGTTTTACCTGGGGCTGCCGCAAGAGCGTCTGGAGGAGTACCGCAAGCTGCAGAAGCGCGGCTACAAGGCGCTGGACGTGATGGAGCAGCAACTGGTTCGCACGCCGTATCTGGTGGGCGATCACTACTCCATTGCGGACGTTACGCTGTACGCCTACACCCATGTGGCCGATCAGGGCGGTTTTGATCTGAGCGGCTATCCGGGTATTCAAGCCTGGTTGCAGCGGGTGGCCAGCCATCCGCGGCATGTCGGGATGCTTGATTGAGCTGATTGCGTATAAAAAAACCGGCCGAGTGCCGGTTTTTTTGTAGGCGGGAGCGGGGTGGAGCGTGATGGCATCAACGCGGTCATCCAGACAAGCCGCGTCGCCTGGATCGCGAGCAAGCCCGCTCCCACAGAAGGTGTGGAGCGTGATGTTTAAACGTTGGCAAACCGCTGGTTCAGGTAATTGATGATTACCTTGGAGTCATACATCCAGGTGGTCTTGCCGTCTTCTTCGATGCGCAGGCAAGGCACTTTGATCTTGCCGCCTTGCTCCAGCAGGGTTTGACGATCTTGCTCGCTGTTCTTGGCATCACGCAAAGCCACCGGGACATTCAGGCGGCGCAGGGTGCGGCGGGTTTTTACACAGAACGGGCACGCATGGAACTGGTACAGGGTCAGGCTTTTTGCAGCTTGATCGACCTGGGCCTGAACGGCGGCGGGACGCTGTTTTTTGCTGGGGCGGGTAACAAAATCACCAGCGATGATGAGCTGACCCAGGCCTACGCGAAGCGCTTTGATAAACACAGTAAAAGCCTCATGGGCAAATTAGAAGGAGCGCAGCTTACCTGAAAACAGGCAGGCGAAAAAAAGCCGGCGATCAACGCCGGCTTTCTTCGGTGGGACGCTTACTTGATCAGGCTGAGAAACTCGCTGCGCGTGGCGGCGTTTTCGCGGAACTCACCCAGCATCACCGAGGTGATCATCGACGAGTTCTGCTTCTCTACACCGCGCATCATCATGCACATGTGCTTGGCTTCGATCACCACGGCAACGCCCAGGGCGCCGGTGACTTGCATCACGGCGTCGGCGATCTGGCGGCTCAGGTTTTCCTGGATCTGCAGACGACGGGCATACATGTCGACAATGCGCGCCACTTTCGACAGGCCCAGCACTTTGCCGCTCGGAATGTAAGCCACGTGGGCCTTGCCGATAAACGGCAGCAGGTGGTGTTCGCACAACGAGTAAAGCTCGATGTCCTTGACCAGCACCATTTCGCTGTTGTCAGAGCTGAACAAGGCACCGTTGGTGACTTCTTCCAGGGTTTGTTCATAACCGCGGCAAAGGTACTGCATGGCTTTGGCGGCACGCTTTGGCGTATCCAGCAGGCCTTCACGGGAAACGTCTTCGCCGAGTTGACCGAGGATCGCGGTGTAGTTTTGTTCCAGGGACATTAATCTACCTGTGGGATTTTTCGCAAAGAGTAAGGGTACGGGGGCTGGCACGACGCTGCAAGCGTGACGACACGCTGTTATTCGTCGCGACCGTCCATCATGGTGCGTTTGAGCATCACATACACCGCGCCGGCGCCGCCGTGTTTGGCCTGACACGAGCAGAAGCCCAGCACCTGTGCGTGCTGGCGCAGCCAGGTATTGACGTGACTTTTGATCATCGGGCGCTTGCCGTCCAGGCGTACGGCTTTGCCGTGGGTGACGCGCACGCAGCGAACTTCAAGCCTGGTGGCTTCACCGAGGAATTCCCAGAGGGTTTCGCGGGCTTTTTCGACGGTCATGCCGTGCAGGTCAAGGCTGCCTTCGAAGCCGATCTGGCCCAGCTTGAGCTTGCGCATCTGGCTTTCTTGAACACCGTCACGGGACCAGTTCAACTGATCTTCGGGGCCAACATCAATCACGAATTGGTCTGACAGGCCGTCAATGATGGTCGCATTGGTGCGCACGATGGCGTTCTGGCGCAGTTTGGCCAGCTGTGCACGGTCAGCTTTGGGTTTGCCGGTGTCGGCCCGATCATGCTTGATCGGTTTAACACCGCGAATCTCGTTTTTGAACAGGGAAAAGTCGTCGTCTTGCATGTCAGCCTCCGCGAAGGGCGGCTAGTTTACCCAAGTCGACGACGATCGGGCGGCGGATATGCTTCAGTCGTGCTTTTTCATCAGGTGCGGGGCCATGTTCAGCCCTAGGGGCTGGCGCATCTGGCGACGGCGGCGACGCCACATCCAGACCCCCAGCCAGCTCACCAGCAGCCCGAACACCAGCACCAGCGTTGCACCTGCGGGGCTGGCGTTGAGCTCGCCCAGGGCGCTTGGGCGGCCAATCAGGCTGGCAGCACCTGCCAGTAGCAGTAACGCGCCAAACAGGGTCAGCAGGGCCGCAAACGTAAGCACCAGGCGTGAGCGCCAGTTGCTGGGAGTCTTGGGGCGTAAACGTCGAGCATCAAAACCATCGGAGATCTTCATTCCGATCTTTCCTTAAAGGGTATCGGCCCTTCGACAGGAGGATGGGCCGGTTGTTCCAGGGTACAGCGAAATAGGGCACTTCATGCCGGGTGTGGGGTGTACGGATGGGCGGTTGGAGCGTGCCGCCCACCGGCGATCAAATCAGGTTTTTGGTCAGCGTCAGGGTGGCGAAGTTGTCGTTCATGATGGCCATCTCGGTTTTCTGCACCTGCGCGGCACTGATGATGCCGTCCGGGGTGGGCAGGTCCCGTGTGGCGCAGGCATCTTCGACCAGGGTGCAGCGCAGGCCGTAGTCTTTGGCCGCACGTACGGTGGTGCTGACGCTGGAGTGGCTCATGAAGCCGCAGACGATCACATCCAGAGAGCCCAGGTTCTCAAGGGCTTTTTGCAGGCCGGTGTCATTGAAGGCGTTGGGCATGCGCTTTTCGATGATCAGCTCGTCGCCCTGGGGCTCAAGACCCTTGATGAAGGCGCCGCGCTCACCCTGGGGGTCGAACATCCCGCCAACGGTGCCCAAGTGTCGGATATGGATCACGGGGCGCTTGGCCTTGCGGGCAGCGTCGAGCAAAAGGCCGATGTTGGCGGTGGCAGCGTCCATCCCGGACAGGGCCAGAGGACCGCTCAAGTATTCATTTTGTGCATCAATGATCAGCAGGCTGGCATTGCTCAGGTTGGCCGCGGCATAACCACGTCCTGTGAGTTGAAACATCGTCTTTAAAGCGGGCATTCGGGGGCTCCTTTGAATGGGGCTTTTGAGACATTCTCCACTGGCGGAGCGTTTATGTGAATGGCCAGTCGTGTAAGCGTTGTGGTTGTTGGCCTGTAGCGATGTCAAGGGGAATTGGCAGGGGCCTGAAATGTACAAAATGGAGCGAATTTACCTTTTATATGTCGACAGTCTTACTTTTAAAAACAGCGTTCTGTGTAACCGTCCGGCACAACTTTGGCGCGTAAGGGTTTGGCTGTTAGAATCGCCAATCGATTTTGAGGAGTAAGACCATTGATCACTTCCCGCCTGCGCACTTTGCGCGACCATATTCGCTGGGCCGTTAGCCACTTTCATGGGGAAGAGCTGTTCTTTGGTCATGGCACCGACAACGCTTGGGACGAAGCCCGTCAACTGGTGTTGGGTGCGTTGAACCTGCCGTGGGAAATCGCCGATAGCTATCTGGATTGCCGCCTTGAAGACGATGAGCTGGTCAACCTGCAGCATTTGCTCAAGCGTCGCATTGAAGAGCGTGTGCCGACGGCCTATCTGCTGGGTGAGGCGTGGTTCTGCGGCATGTCGTTCATCGTTGATGAGCGCGTACTGATCCCGCGTTCGCCCATTGGCGAATTGATCGAAAAGCGCTTTGAACCCTGGTTGGGCACCGAGCCGGCGCGCATTCTGGACCTGTGTACCGGTTCTGGCTGTATCGGCATTGCGTGCGCTTACGAGTTCCAGAACGCTGAAGTGGTGCTGGCCGACTTGTCCTATGAGGCCCTTGAAGTGGCCAATCAGAACATTGAGCGTCACGGCGTCGATGAGCGTGTGTACACGGTCCAGGGCGATGGCTTCGATGGTTTGCCGGGGCAGCGTTTTGACCTGATCGTGTCCAATCCGCCGTATGTCGATGCTGAAGATTTTGCTGACATGCCCGCCGAGTATCAGCATGAGCCCGAGCTGGGCCTGGCCTGCGGCGACGACGGCCTGAACCTGGTACGCCGGATGCTGGCCGAGGCGGCGGATCATCTGACCGAGAAGGGTTTGCTGATTGTCGAGGTGGGCAACAGCCAGGTTCACGTCGAGTCGCTGTACCCGGAAGTCGATTTCGCCTGGCTGGATTTCGAGCGCGGAGGCCACGGCGTTTTCATGCTGACCGCCGAGCAGTGCCGCGAGCATCAAGCGCTGTTTGCTTCGCGGGTTTGACGGTGAAGTGACCTGTAGTCGCTAGCGGTGTGTAGCGATCCAGATCAACAAGCCTGCCTGGAACACCGTAAAGGCCACCAGGCAGGTGATGGTAAATCGCAAACCGGTCTCTTCGCGCTGGTACTTGCTGAGCTTTTCATCCTTGTCCCGCAGCTTCACGTCCTGTTCTTGCAGATTCTGCTCGGCCTGCTGCAGCATGTGCGCAGCGTCCAGAATCTCCAGAAACTGCAGCTTTTCGGCGTTCCAGCTATCCAGCAGCTCGCCCACTTTCACGTCTTCTATCCGCGCCTTGAGAAACTGGGCGTCGGCATACACCACATCAAACCCGTGTATCCGCAAAAAATGATCGCGCCGCAGGCGGCTGTCTTCGTTCAGGGCGTCCTTGCTGGCCAGCTCTGTGGCGTCGATGCGGTAGTGCGACCAGCGCTTTTGCGCCCACTGCACAGCCTGGGCCAGAACAAATCGGCCAATCCCGCGGTTCAGGGGTTCGATCTGCATGCCGCGTTCGGGGCTGATGCGCACACGGTGGGTGACGTGGTCGGCCCACACATCGAGGTGGTTTTGCTCGCTGCGCACACGCTGACCGGGCAACGCGATGTTCAGGCGCAGCAGGCTGAGGTCTTTGCTGTGGCGCTCGGCACGGCCGAACTGTACGAAGCGCAAGGGCCGCCCGCCGGTGTGGCGGTCGGTCTGCAAGGGGGCCAGGCGCAGCAGCCGGAAATGCTCGGGTTGCACCTCGGCCCAAGGCAGCGGCGGGGCCTCGGGCGGGGCCGCTGCTTCAGGCCCGGCGGGTTGTGATGGGGTGTCGCTCATAACGGCTCGATCCTGTGCTAGCCCGAAGTGTCGGCAAGGCAAAGGCGGCCGATACCGGCTTATCGGCCGTTATGCGCAGTACTGAAGGGCTGGCCGGCGTTCACTTTCGTGATAAAGCGCACAGTTCTATCCCCCAGTTCCCCCGCCAGCCGCTGATTGGGGTCGTTGTAAGACTGGATCTGGCGCTTCATGTCCATGGGCACGATGCGCATCACGTGGTTCATGCCGTTGATCAACGTCAGCAGGGCATCGGGTTTGGCTGTCTTGAGCAGGTGCGCGTCTTTGACCTCGACCTGGATGTCGTGGGTGCCCTGAATGATCAGTGCTGGCATTTTTAGGGCGGCAAAGGCGGTGGCCGGGTTGTAGCGCAGAAGGCTGATCAGGTAAGGCTGCACGCTGGGCCGGAAGACCACTTCGAGGTCCTTGGGCACATTGTCGTCAGTGCGCCCGGCTTCGAGGGTGCTGATCAGTTCAAAACTGCGTTGCAGCAGGGCAGGGGGCAACTTGTTGCGTTGCAGTTGCTCGCGCAACAGCTCACCTACCGGGCGCCCGGTACCCGCAATGGAGATCACCCCGGCAGCGCCGATGCGTGGCGCTGCAAGGCTGGCGATCAGCGCGCCCTCACTGTGCCCCAGCACAAATACCTTGCCAAAACGCGGGTCGCTCTTGAGTTTGTCGCCCCAGGCGACAGCGTCGGTGACGTATTGATCCAGGCTCAACTGTCGCTCATCAGGCCCGGCCGGCTGGCTTTGGGCGATGCCGCGCTTGTCGAAGCGCACGCTGGCAATGTTGTTTTGCGCCAGGCGCCAGGCCAGTTTTTTCAGGCTGTCGTTGCGCCCGCCAATGGGGTTGTTGCCATCGCGATCAGTGGGGCCTGAGCCTGCAATGATCAGTACCACGGGCACGGGCTTGCTGCTTTTGGGCAGTACCAGCGAGCCGTAAAGCGTGCCGGATCCTGTATCGAGCTCAATGGGCCGCAGCAAGACATTGGAGGGAGGGGCCGCCAGGGCCTGGGTGCCAAACAGGGTCAGTGCTAAAAAGAGTATTCGCAGCATCATAGCGCCATCATTGCCTAGTGTGCGGGTTGGACAAACCCGGATGAATAAGGTTCGAGGATGAACTACAAGGGCAGCCTGCGTATACTGGCCCGCTTAGTTATCGAGGCTGAATTTTATCGGCTGATTTTCGCGGAGCGCCCTGCATGTCCGGCAATACCTACGGCAAGCTGTTCACAGTCACCACCGCTGGCGAAAGCCATGGCCCGGCGTTGGTCGCCATTGTTGATGGCTGCCCGCCAGGGCTGGAGCTGTCCCTTGAAGACTTGCAGCGTGATCTGGACCGACGCAAGCCCGGCACCAGCCGGCACACCACCCAGCGCCAGGAAGCCGACGAAGTCGAAATCCTCTCCGGGGTTTTCGAAGGTCGCACCACGGGTTGCGCTATCGGCCTGCTGATCCGCAACACCGACCAGAAGTCCAAGGACTACTCGGCGATCAAGGACCTGTTCCGCCCGGCACATGCCGACTACACCTATCACCACAAGTACGGCGAGCGCGATTACCGCGGCGGCGGTCGCAGCTCGGCACGTGAAACGGCCATGCGCGTGGCGGCCGGTGCCATCGCCAAAAAGTACCTGGCGACCCAGGGCATTGTGATCCGTGGCTACATGAGCCAGCTGGGCCCGATTGAAATCCCGTTCAAGACCTGGGATTCGGTCGAAGACAATGCCTTCTTCAGCCCTGATCCGGACAAAGTGCCGGAACTTGAGGCCTACATGGACCAGCTGCGCCGTGACCAGGATTCGGTCGGTGCAAAAATCACCGTGGTCGCCGAAGGGGTGATCCCGGGTCTGGGTGAGCCGATTTTCGACCGCCTGGACGCTGAACTGGCCCATGCACTGATGAGCATCAATGCGGTTAAAGGCATCGAAATAGGCGCCGGTTTTGCCAGCGTTGCCCAGCGCGGCACCGAGCACCGCGACGAGATGACCCCTGAAGGCTTCCTCAGCAATAACGCGGGCGGCATCCTGGGCGGTATTTCTTCCGGTCAGCCGATTGTGGCGCACCTGGCGTTGAAACCCACGTCGAGCATCACCACCCCGGGCCGTTCGATCGACGTGCACGGCAACCCGGTGGACGTGATCACCAAGGGCCGTCATGACCCGTGCGTAGGCATCCGTGCCACGCCGATTGCCGAAGCCATGATGG
>JBILYW010000079.1:0-8956 GCA_044377555.1 Pseudomonas sp. | reverse complement strand
GCTCCCACAAAAGCACTGCACTTATCAGTTAAGAATGACCAGCGCCGGGAATTCCGAGATGCTGCTAGAGGTGATATGAGCGAGGGAGCGCACAATGTCCAGTGGCTGGTCGAGGCGGTAGTTACCCGTTACGGCCACGTTGGCCAGCTGCTCGTTGTTGTTGACGATCCAGCCGGGGTAGTAGCGCCGTACTTCGTCCAGCACTTTGCCCATGGGGCAGTTTTCAAACACCAGGCGCCCTTGAACCCAGGCCAGGTCGGTCTGGGGGTTGAGCTTGACGGTCTTGCTGAAGCCGTTGGGGCCAATGCTGACGCTGTTGCCGGCAGACAGGCGCATTTGCGTACCGGCACTGCTCACCCGCAAGTCCACATCGCCGCGCTGCACCCGCACCTGGGCTTCGCCATTGAGGTAACTCACGGCGAAGTCGGTGTCGCGCACGCTCACGCGCACGGGGCCGGCATCGAGCACCAGCGGGAATTCCAGATTGGCCGGGACCTCAAAATACGCCTCACCCTGGTACAGGCGGGCGCTGCTCTGGGCGTCGACCACTTTGCTGGAGAACGCCGAACTGGTGTTGAGCAGTACTTTGGAACCGTCTTCGAGTTGCAGGTGCTGACGCTCGCCGACCACGGTCAGGTGATCGGCTTGCAGGCGCAACGGCACGTTGCTGTAGCTGCCGACACTGATAATCACCACTGCTGCGGTTGCCAGGTGCTTCCAGTGGCGGCTGATGCGCCGTAACAGGCCGGGTGTGCGGCGGGTCTGCAGGGTTTGGGCGGCGGCCTGCAGCGGTTCGCCGTTCCATACCGCGTTGGCCCTGGCAAAGGCCCGGGCGTGTGCAGGGTCGGCATTGAGCCAGGCATTGAAGTCGGACTTTTGCTCTTCGTTCGCGCACTCAAGGGTAATCAGCCAGTCCAGTGCCTGATCCATTGCGCTGTCTTGCAGCACGTCTTGAGCAGAGTTGTGAGTGTCCGGCACGGGTGTTCCTTGGCAGTCTCAGGGCATTTTTGCAGGCATCGGCGGTGAAGATTAAGGCCGATTCAGCCTGTCGGCTACCCCGATGCAGATTGCCATGATCAATTTGAGTTCCTTTTGAACCGTGCTCAATGAGACGTCCAGCTCTTGGGCGATCTCTTGATAACTGCAGCCGTGCAGGCGGCTGAGGATGAAAATCCGCTGCTGACGCGCGCTTAACTGGCTCAGGCTCACACTCAAACGCTCCAGTAATTGCGCGGCTTGATGGGCTTCTTCGGGGGTACTGAGTGTGGAGGCGACGCCTTCAATGACGTCCAGCGGCACATCCTCGACCACGGTGCGTGACTGGATGCGCCGGGAGCGCAGGTGGTCGAGTGCCAGATTGCGTGCGGTCTGGAAGACAAAGGGTTCAAGGTGCTCGACGGAGCGCTCGCTCAAGGCCCGGGTCACGCGCAAGTAGGTCTCCTGCAGCAGGTCTTCGGCGGTGCTGTGGTTATTGACCATCCGCTCCAGGGTGCGCAGCAAGGTGACACGCTGGGTAAGGAAGACTTGATTGAAGTGGGACTGACTCACAGTGCTACCCGACCGATTTTGAGCGAATGATAATGCTTATCATCCATGCTGTTGGTCAAGTAATGTTTTGAAAAGGCAGGTAATCGCCCTTGTCTTGAGGCGGGCTTGGTTCTGTGGGAGCGGGCTTGTTCGCGATACAGGCAACCCGGTCTATCAGGCAGATCGGGCAGGTGCCATCGCGAGCAAGCCCGCCCCCGCAAAAAACAAATCAGACCCGGCCTTTCAAATACGCGCTGTAATCCGGGATGCGGTGTTCGTGGGGCTGGCTCATCAGCGGGCTGGTGAGCATGTAGTCGGCGCTGCATTCATTGCACGCCACCGGGATGTTCCACACCGCGGCGACCCGCAGCAGGGCCTTGATGTCCGGGTCGTGGGGCTGGGGCTCGAACGGGTCCCAGAAGAACACCAGCATGTCGACCCGTTGCTCGGCAATCCGTGCGCCCACCTGCTGATCGCCGCCCAAAGGGCCGCTGATCATGCTTTCGATCGGCAGGCCCAGGCGTTTGCTCAGCATCAGGCCGGTGGTGCCGGTGGCGCACAGGTCGTGCTGGCTGAGTTGCGCTTTGTGGCGCTCGGCCCAGTCCAGCAAGAAACCCTTGCAGTGATCATGGGCCACCAGGGCGATGCGCTTGCGCGCCGCCAGGGTGGCCGTGGTGAAGCTGATACCGATCATCGCGTCACTCCGCGTTGCACAGCGCCAGGCAGTTATCGAGCATGCGGTTGGAGAAGCCCCACTCATTGTCGTACCACGCCAGGACCTTCAACAGCTTGCCGCTGACTTTGGTGTGGTTGGCGTCGAAGATCGATGAAAGCGGGTTGTGGTTGAAGTCGCTCGATACCAGGGGCAGGGTGTTGTAACCCAGCACTCTGGAGTGTTGGCTGGCTTCCTTGAACAGCGCATTGACTTCAGCCGCAGTGGTTTCGCGCTTGAGTTCAATGGTCAGGTCGACCAGGGAAACATTGATCACCGGTACCCGGACGGCCATGCCGGTCAGCTTGCCGGCCAGTTCTGGCAATACCAGGCCTACGGCTTCGGCGGCACCGGTTTTGCTCGGGATCATGTTCTGGGTGGCCGAGCGGGCGCGGTACGGGTCTGAGTGATAAACGTCGGTCAGGTTCTGGTCATTGGTGTAGGCATGAATGGTGGTCATCAGGCCGTTTGCAATGCCGAATTCTCGGTGCAGGATCTGCGCCACCGGTGCCAGGCAGTTGGTGGTGCAGGATGCATTGGAAATAATCTGGTGCGATTGGCGCAGAATGTCGTGGTTAACGCCATAGACCACAGTCGCATCGGCATTTTTACCTGGTGCAGAGATAATGACCTTACGGGCGCCGGCGCTAATATGCGCTTCAGCTTTACTGCGATCAGTGAACAAACCTGTGCATTCAAACACCACATCGATTTTCAGTGCCGCCCACGGCAGTTCGGCCGGGTTGCGTATGGCCGTGACGCTGATGCGGTCGCCATTGACGGTCAGGCTCTCCTGATCATGCTCGACATTGGCGTCGAACGTGCCGTGAACCGTGTCGTACTTGAGCAGATGAGCATTGATCGAACTGTCACCCAGATCGTTGATGGCGACGATCTGCAGGTCCTCACGGTAGCCTTGGGTATACAGTGCGCGCAGGACGTTACGGCCGATCCGGCCAAAACCATTGATTGCGATTCGTAGAGTCATGGAAAGCGCCTGCCATCGATTTGTTGTTGGAATTACAAGATTATTCGCATAAAAATAGAAAACAAGCCATTTAAGTGGCAATATTTTGTTTTATCTACAACGAGTGACCTGAATCAACGGGTCCGAATGATTGAAGTCGCTCCTCTAAGCCCTTCGGTCAGCATAGGACACGCACAGGTCGCCACATCCGTTAGCCTGGAGTTCAACACATGCATCCCCGCGTTCTTGAAGTCACCGAGCGTCTTATTGCCCGCAGTCGAGCAACCCGTGAGGCGTATCTGACGCTTATTCGCGGTGCCGCCAGTGACGGCCCGCAACGTGGCAAGCTGCAATGTGCCAACTTCGCCCACGGCGTGGCAGGGTGCGGTACTGAAGATAAAAACAGCCTGCGGATGATGAACGCAGCCAACGTTGCAATTGTTTCGTCATATAACGACATGCTGTCGGCGCATCAGCCGTACGAACACTTCCCTGAACAAATCAAGAAAGCGCTGCGTGAAATCGGCTCGGTAGGCCAGTTCGCAGGCGGCACTCCGGCCATGTGTGACGGCGTCACCCAGGGCGAGCCGGGCATGGAACTCAGCCTGCTGAGCCGCGAAGTGATTGCCCTGTCCACGGCCGTGTCGCTGTCGCACAACATGTTCGATGCGGCGATGATGCTGGGCATTTGCGACAAGATCGTGCCGGGCCTGTTGATGGGCGCGCTGCGCTTCGGTCACCTGCCGACCATCTTTGTGCCGGGCGGGCCGATGCCGTCGGGGATTTCCAACAAGGAAAAGGCCGACGTGCGCCAGCGTTACGCTGAAGGCAAGGCCAGCCGCGAAGAGCTGCTGGAGTCGGAGATGAAGTCTTACCACAGCCCGGGCACCTGTACGTTTTACGGCACCGCCAACACCAACCAGTTGCTGATGGAAGTGATGGGCCTGCACTTGCCGGGCGCCTCTTTCGTCAACCCCTACACGCCACTGCGTGATGCGCTGACCCGCGAAGCCGCGCACCAGATCACCCGTCTGACCAAACAAAATGGCGACTTCATGCCATTGGGCGAGATCGTCGATGAGCGCTCCCTGGTCAACTCCATCGTTGCGCTGCACGCCACCGGCGGCTCGACCAACCACACCTTGCACATGCCGGCGATTGCCATGGCCGCTGGCATCCAGTTGACCTGGCAAGACATGGCCGACCTGTCCGAGGTGGTGCCGACCCTGTCCCATGTGTATCCAAACGGCAAAGCCGATATCAACCACTTCCAGGCTGCAGGCGGTATGGCGTTCCTGATCCGTGAGCTGCTTGAAGCCGGGCTGCTGCACGAAAACGTCAACACCGTGGCGGGCTTCGGTCTGAGCCGTTACACCCGCGAGCCTTTCCTGGTGGATGGCGAGCTGGTATGGCGCGAAGGCCCGATTGAAAGCCTTGATGAGACAATCTTGCGCCCGGTGTCCCGTGCATTTTCTGCCGAGGGCGGATTGCGAGTGATGGAGGGCAACCTGGGGCGCGGTGTGATGAAGGTCTCGGCGGTAGCGCCCGAGCACCAGATCGTCGAAGCCCCGGCGCGGGTATTCCAGGATCAGCAGCAACTGGCCGATGCCTTCAAGGCCGGTGAGCTGGAACACGACTTTGTTGCCGTGATGCGCTTTCAGGGCCCGCGTTCCAACGGCATGCCCGAGCTGCACAAGATGACGCCGTTCCTTGGCGTGTTGCAGGATCGGGGCTTCAAAGTGGCGCTGATCACTGACGGACGGATGTCGGGCGCATCGGGCAAGATCCCGGCAGCGATCCATGTCAGCCCCGAGGCTTCGATTGGCGGCGCCCTGGCACGGGTTCAGGATGGCGACATCATTCGCGTGGACGGCGTAAAAGGCACATTGCAACTACTGGTGGATGAGGCAGAATTTGCAGCGCGCACCCCGGCAGTCGGCACGCTGGATAATGCTGTTGGTACCGGGCGTGAGTTGTTTGCATTTATGCGTCATGCCTTCAGTTCGGCTGAGCAGGGCGCGAGCACCTTTACCTCGTCTCTGGAAAACTTGAAATGAAGCTCGCACTGGTCGGTGACATTGGCGGTACCAACGCACGGTTTGCGTTGTGGGAAAACGACCAGCTGCATTCGGTCCGCGTGCTGGCCACGGCGGACTTTGCCTGCCCGCAAGACGCCATCAGGCTGTACCTGAGTGAACTGGACCTGGCCCCGGGGTCTGTCGGTTCGGTGTGTTTGTCGGTGGCCGGCCCCGTGAGCGGCGATGAGTTCCGCTTTACCAACAACCACTGGCGCTTGAGCCGTTCGCAGTTCTGCCATGCGCTGCAGGTCGACAACCTGCTGTTGATCAATGACTTCAGCGCAATGGCATTGGGCATGACCCGCCTGCAACCCGAGGACGTGCGCCAGGTATGCCCGGGCATCGCCGACCCGGCGCGGCCTGCGGTGGTCATCGGGCCGGGCACCGGGCTTGGGGTGGGCACCTTGCTCAACCTGGGCGAGGCGCAGTGGATGGCGTTGCCGGGGGAGGGCGGCCATGTCGACCTGCCCATGAGCAACCCGCGTGAAGTGCAGTTGTGGCAGCACATCTACAACGAAATCGGGCATGTGAGCGCTGAAACCATTTTGAGTGGCAGCGGCTTGCCGCGGGTCTATCGGGCGATCTGTGCCGTGGACGGCCACACCCCGGTGCTGGACAGCGACCGGGCCATCACGGCGGCGGCCCTGGCCGGCGACCCGATTGCCCTGCAAGTGCTGGAGCATTTCAGCTGCTGGCTGGGGCGTGTGGCAGGTAACAACGTGCTGACCATCGGCGGGCGTGGCGGGGTGTATATCGTGGGGGGCGTCATTCCGCGCTTTGCCGATATCTTCCTGGCCAGCGGCTTTGCCCGCAGTTTCGCCGACAAAGGCTGCATGAGCGACTACCTCAAGGGTATCCCTGTGTGGCTGGTGACGGCGCCGTATCCGGGTTTGATCGGTGCGGGGGTGGCGTTGCAACAGGCGTTTGGCTGAGCCGCTCAAGTCTTGGCTACAAAAATAATAAGGAACACCACTGTGAGCACACCCGGCAAATCCATTTTGCTGGTCGATGATGACCAGGAAATTCGAGAACTCCTTGATCTCTACCTCACTCGCGCCGGTTTTCAGGTGCGCACCGTGGGGGATGGCGCGGGTTTTCGACAGGCATTGAGTGAGGTCGCGAGTGATCTGTTGATCCTTGATGTCATGTTGCCCGACGAGGACGGTTTCAGCCTGTGCCGTTGGGTGCGGCAACATCCGCGTTTTGCCCAGATCCCGATCATCATGCTGACCGCCAGTTCCGACGAGGCGGACCGGATTATCGGCCTTGAGCTGGGGGCCGACGATTATCTGGGCAAGCCTTTCAGCCCCCGTGAGCTGCTGGCGCGCATCAAGGCGTTGTTGCGCAGGGTGCAATTTGCCAATGCGGGTTCGGGCAACGATGTCCTGGTGTTTGAAGAGTGGCGCTTGAACACCGTGACCCATCGACTGTTTCATACCGATGGTGAAGAGGTGATTCTGTCGGGAGCCGATTTTGCGTTGCTCAAGTTGTTTCTGGATAACCCGCAACAGATCCTCGACCGCGACACCATTGGCAATGCCACCCGTGGCCGCGACCTGATGCCGCTGGACCGCATCGTCGACATGGCCGTCAGCCGCCTGCGCCAGCGCCTGCGTGACACCGAAAAACCGCCCCGATTGATCCGCACCATACGCGGCAGCGGCTATCAGCTCGCGGCCCAGGTTGCGGTGAGCAATGACCTTTAAGTTCTGGCGCAAATGGCATATGCCCCGTTCCTTGCTCGGGCGCATGTTGCTCCTGACCTTGCTGGCAATCCTGCTGGCGCAAACCCTGTCGAGTGCAATCTGGCTGTCCCAGTTGCGTACCACGCAACTTGAGGGGCTGGTGAACAGTGCGCGCAGCCTGGCGCATTCGATGAACGCCACCGTGACCTACTTGCGCTCCCTGCCGCTGGCCTACCGCCCGCTGGTACTGGATCAGATGCGCAGTATGGGGGGCACACGCTTTGTGGTGAGCCTCAATGACAAGCCTCTGGAAATGGAGGTATTGCCGCTGACCCAGCGCAAACAGGCGGTGCTGGACGCCGTGGATCAGGTGTTACGCCAGTCTGTGGGGCCGGATGTCGACATGTCGGTGAAATTTGTCAGCCCCAAGGATTTACGCATTTTCAATGCGGGCCTGAAACTCGATGAGCTGCCGCGTTCCTGGGCGCATTTTGCGTTGACCCTGGAACCGGTCAATCCGCCGGTGTTGGTGACGCAAATCCAGATGGTGCCGGGTGAGTGGCTGTATATCGCTTCCTTGTTGCCCCAGCCCTATACCAGCCTGGAAGAAGAAGGGCTGCCGGCGTTGCAGGTGTGGTTCATCGTGCTCAGCAGCATTTTTTTACTGTTGTTTATCGGCTTGCTGGTGCACTGGCAAAGCCGCCCGCTAAAGCGCCTGGCCCGGGCGGCCCGCGACATGTCGCTGGGTGAGGAAGAGGTCAAGCCGGTCGAAATCGGTGGCGTCAGCGAAGTGGTCGAAGTAGGGCGTGCATTCAACACCATGCGTGCCCGTATCAGCCGCTACCTGACGGAACGCAGCCAATTGTTCAGTGCAATTTCCCATGATTTGCGCACGCCCATCACCCGCTTGCGGCTGCGGGTTGAGCTGCTTGAAGACGAGCAACTGCAGCATAAGTTCGGCCGCGATCTGGATGAGCTGGAGATGCTGGTCAAAGGCGCGCTGCAATGCGTGAAAGACACCGACATCCATGAAAATATCGAAGCGGTGGATTTGAATCAGTTGCTTGACTGCCTGATTGAGCCGTACTTGCTGCCGCAAGGTAATGGCCGCGTGACGCTACAGGGGCGAGCCGTCAGGCCCTATCACGGCAAGCCCCTGGCCCTGCGTCGCTGCATGGGCAACCTGATTGATAACGCGCTCAAATACGGCAAGAACGCCCATCTGCGCATTGATGACAATGAACAGGCCTTTGTACTGACCGTTGATGACGAGGGGCCGGGCGTACCTGAACAGCGGCTCGAACAGGTTTTTGAACCGCACTTCCGTCTGGCCGGACAGCAGCAGGGCTACGGGCTGGGGCTGGGGATCGCGCGCAGCATCGCCCATAGCCATGGCGGGGAAGTCAGCTTGCAAAACCTGCGGGTCGGCGGTCTGCGAGTCACTTTGTACTTGCCGCGAAATGCCGACTGATCGACAGGCTCGCCTGCTCGGCGCTGATGGGCAGCAACGGCTCTGAATGAGGGGATGAAGGTTCGTTGATCGCGACTTTTGGCTGACGAGGGGAGTTCATCGCGGCGTTGATACGGTTTTCACGCACGCGTCTGCTGGTCTGGCTGAAATGCTCTTGCAGTTTTTCCATGGCCACGTCATAGGGCTCGTTGCACAGGGCTAACTGCTGTTCGCGCTCTTGCAGCGCCAGCCGTTTGGCTTCGTCTTCGCCATAAAGATCAATGCGAAAACTCTTGCTCAGGTTGTAGCCGTGAATACGGGTGGTCGCCCGCCAGTAACAGATCTTGCTGGACTGCACCCGGTACACCCCCGGGTGGCCACTGGTGTTGTGGGGCATCAGCCGCTGGCGTCTTGCATAGCCGAAGGGCTGGGGCATATTCAATACCAGTTGGTGGCGCATGTTCCTGGCTGCCTCCAGCGCCGGGGCTTCACCTCCGTACTCGGCGAAACCGAAGAGGTGGATATGGCTTTTGCCCG
>JBILYW010000573.1:0-2923 GCA_044377555.1 Pseudomonas sp. | reverse complement strand
TGCGCCGGCTCGGTCTTGGGCGTTTGGTAGTCCGGGCCAACGGCGCAGGCACTCAAGGCCAGCACCAACAGACTTGGCAGGAAAACTTTCAGGCTCATTGTTGCGACTCCAGCTTGAGGTGCCTGGCCGCCTTGCGCGCTTCATTGCGCTCGACATAGCGGCGGATCAATACGTAGAACACCGGCGTCAGCAACAGGCCGAAGAAGGTCACACCCAGCATCCCGGAGAACACGGCGACACCCATGGCGTGGCGCATTTCAGCACCGGCACCGCTGGACAGCACCAGAGGCACAACACCCATGATGAACGCGAACGAGGTCATCAGAATCGGCCGCAGACGCAGGCGGCAGGCTTCGAGTACCGCATCCAGCGGGCTCATGCCTTCTTCCTGTTTGTCCTTGGCAAATTCGACAATCAAAATCGCGTTCTTGCACGCCAGCCCCACCAGTACGATCAATCCGATCTGGGTGAAGATGTTGTTGTCACCGCCCGAGAGAATCACCCCGGTAATCGCCGACAGCAGCGTCATCGGTACGATCAGGATCACCGCCAGTGGCAGGCTCCAGCTCTCGTATTGAGCCGCCAGTACCAGGAACGCCAGCAGTACGCAGAGCGGGAACACGAACAGTGCGGTGTTGCCCGAGAGGATTTGCTGGTACGTCAGCTCGGTCCATTCGTAGGTCATGCCGTTAGGCAGTTCTTCTTTAAGCAGTTTTTCCATCGCGGCTTCGGCTTGCCCCGAGCTGTAGCCCGGTGCTGCACCGCCGTTGATTTCTGCGGTCACAAAACCGTTGTAGTGCATCACGCGATCGGGCCCGGCGGTGTCGCTGACCTTGATAAAGGTCGCCAGCGGGATCATTTCGCCCTTGTTGTTGCGCACTTTCAGCTGGCCAATCTGCTCAGGCTCCAGGCGGAACTGCTGCTCGGCTTGAACGTTGACCTGATAAGTACGACCGAAGCGGTTGAAATCGTTGGCATACAGCGAACCCAGGTAGATCTGCAGGGTGTCGAAGATGTCATTGATGGCAACGCCGTGGGTCTTGGCTTTTTCCCGGTCGATGGCCGCATCGACTTGTGGCACGTTGACCTGATAGCTGGTGAACAACCCGGCCAGTTCCGGCACGTTATGGCTCTTGGCAATCACGTTCTGCACTTCTTTGTACAGTTCGTCATAACCCAGACCAGCGCGGTCCTCGACCTGCAGGCGGAACCCGCCAATGGTGCCCAGGCCTTGTACCGGCGGTGGCGGGAAGATTGCGATATAGGCTTCCTGAATATCCGCGAACTCGGCATTCAACGTGGCGGCAATGGCCGCTGCCGACTGGCTTGGGTCTTTGCGCTGGTCAAAGTCCTTGAGTGCAACAAACACGATGCCGCTGTTGGGACTGTTGGTGAAACCGTTGATCGACAGGCCGGGGAAGGCAATCGAGTTGGCTACGCCTGGCTGCTTGAGGGCCAGCTCGGACATGCGCTTGATCACTTCTTCGCTGCGATCCAGGCTCGCGGCGTCCGGCAGTTGGGCGAAGGCCACCAGGTACTGCTTGTCTTGCGGTGGCACAAAACCGGTCGGGGTGTGGGCAAAACCGGCCCAGGTCAGCACCATCAAACCGGCGTACACCAGCATCGCGATGCCGCTGCCGCGAATGATGCGACGTACCGTGCCCACGTAACCGTTACTGGCTTTGACAAAGAACCGGTTGAACGGTGCAAACAGCCAGCCGCCGAACAGGCGGTCCAGCAGACGGGTGAAGCGGTCTTTCGGCGCGTGATGGCCTTTGAGCAATACGGCGGCCAGTGCCGGGGACAGGGTCAGCGAGTTGAAGGCCGAGATCACGGTTGAAATCGCAATGGTCAGGGCGAACTGCTTATAGAACTGTCCGGTAAGGCCCGAGATAAAGGCTGCCGGAATAAACACTGCGCACAGCACCAGTGCTGTGGCGATGATCGGACCGGTCACTTCACGCATCGCACGCTTGGTGGCATCCACCGGGTTGAGCCCCAGTTCGATATTTCGCTCGACGTTCTCCACCACCACAATCGCATCGTCCACCACGATGCCGATGGCCAGCACCAATCCGAACAGCGACAAAGCGTTGAGCGAGAAGCCGAACATATGCATCACTGCAAATGTACCGATCAGCGACACGGGCACAGCGACCAGCGGGATGATTGAAGCGCGCCAGGTCTGCAGAAACAGGATCACCACCAGCACCACGAGAATCAGTGCTTCGAACAGGGTGTGGACCACCGCCTCGATCGAGCCGCGCACGAAGATCGTCGGGTCATACACGATGTCGAAGTCCATTCCCTCCGGGAAGCCTTGCTTCAATTCGGCCATCTTGGCCCGAACGTCATTGGAGATCTGGATCGCATTGGAACCCGGGCGCTGGAAGATCGGAATCGCCACCGCAGGCTGGTTGTTCAGCAACGAACGCAGGGCGTACTGGCTGGAGCCCAGCTCCACTCTGGCAATGTCTTTCAAACGTGTGATCTGGCCATCATCGCCGGAGCGGATGATGATGTTTTCGAACTCTTCTTCAGTGACCAGACGGCCCTGGGTGTTGACCGACAGCTGGAAGCTGGTGGCGTTCGGCGCAGGCGGGGCGCCCAGTGCACCGGCGGCAACCTGGCGGTTCTGCTCGCGGATCGCCGTCACCACATCGGTGGCGGTGAGGTTGCGCGACGCGGTCTTGTTCGGGTCCAGCCACACTCGCAGCGAGTAGTCGCCCATGCCGAACATTTGCACGTCGCCGATACCGTTCAAGCGCGCCAGTTCATCCTTGATGTTGAGGATGGCGTAGTTGGACAGGTACAGCATGTCGTAGCGCTTGTCCGGTGAGGTCAAGTGCACAACCATGGTCAGGTCGGGGGACGCCTTGTCCACCGTGATGCCGATGCGCGTCACTTCTTCCGGCAGCTTGGG
>JBILYW010000572.1:0-2931 GCA_044377555.1 Pseudomonas sp. | reverse complement strand
CCTGGAGCGGGACTGGTCATCACGGGGCACCGGCCCGCTGCAAAACCCGTTGATGCACCTGGCCGAGGCGTTCCTGGCCACATTGTCAGTGCGTGACGATGCACCGGTGCACGCCGCGCTGCTGGCGCTGGCTGACGGCATGCAGCAGCGCTTTATCGAGCCTGTGCATAACGTCATGCTCGAAAAGCCGTGCGGGGCTGTGGATAACTGGTTTGAGCCGGGCCATCAGTTTGAGTGGTTCTTCTTGCTGCAATCTTCGCCACTGCTGCGCAAGACACCGCTGTATGGGTCGCTGGACCGTGCATTCGGCTTTGCGGAACAGGTCGGGGTCGATCCGCAGACCGGTGCGGTCTGCGGCATGCTGGCCCCAGACGGCAGCCTGCGCGATGGCACACAGCGCATCTGGGCCCAGGCCGAGTACCTGCGCGCCCTCACCTTGCGGCCCGACAGCCAGCCGCGTCTGCAACGCCAATTGCTGGCGCTGCAACAGAACTTTTTACATGCCGGTGGCTGGTATGAATGCCGGGATGGCGCGGGCAAGGTCAGCCGCGAAGATATGCCGTCGACCACGCCGTATCACCTGGCGACGTGCTACAGCGGGTTGGCGCAATTCCTCAGCTAACACTAACAACTGTGGGAGCGGGCTTGCCCGCGATTCAGGCGACCCGGTTTATCAGATAAACCGCGCCGATCCGATCGCGAGCAAGCCCGCTCCCACAAAAAGTTACTTGCCTGGAGTTACGCAATCCACTTGCGATCCCCGGTAAAGCTGATCGTCAGCCAGCGCGCGCTGTCCGCCGCGCCCAACATGCCTGATATCTCTTCACGAAACCCGTCGAGGGTCTTGATGCCGGTCAGTGGATAACCTGCGGGCAACACGATATGGATCTCGATGAATCGCGCCCGTCCATGCTTTTGCACGTAGGTTTTGTAGCCTTCAAAGCCATGCCGCGCCGACACTTCTTCGAGCACGTCACGCACCTTGTCATCCAGCGCATCCGGGGCAATGCCCAGCACGTCGCGCAAGGCCGGCCTGAGGATCTTGAACGCCGGTGCCAGCATGCTCAGGGCCAGCAAAATCAGGATCGCCGGGTCAACGTAGGCCGCCCACTGTGCATAACCTTGCTGTTTGAGGATCAAGGCGGTCACAAAACTTATCAACAGCCCCACCGACAGCATGGCGTCCACCAGCCAACTGATGTTGTCGAACTGGATCAGGGTTGATTTGAGCTTGCGGTTTTTGCGACGGACCCAGAAGTAGTACCCGAACTCGACGACGGTAAACACCGCCGCATAGACGATCACCATCCCCAGCTCGATGTCGCGCCCGCCATTGATGATGCCGAACACGCCGTTAAGAAAGGCGTAGATCGCAATCAACAACAGGAAGCTGCCTTCGATCAACAGCACCATGGGCTCAAGGTGCCAGAAGCCGAACTGGAAACGCTGGTTGCTTTCCTTGGCGATCAACTGCGCTGTGATCAGCATCAGAACTTTGATAAAAGTCGCGATCAAAGAGAAGAACCCATCGAACAGGATGGATTCTGAACCCGAAATAAAACCCGTCACGATGCCCGCAATGGCCACCGCAAACATTAGAACGGTCGATTGTTTGAGCAGTTTCTGCTCACCACGGTTACTCACACAAACTCCTTTTCAGCCCGGTTGAATGCGACCCCCTCAGGAGGTCGCGGGTGGGCTGCCAGGCGTGAGTTTACTCCTTGGCGTTGCGTTCGATGGCGAAACCGCTCCAGGACTGCGTGACGGGCATCAGTTCAAGGCGATTGATGTTGATGTGGGCCGGGGTGTTGAGCACCCAGAAAATAGTCTCGGCGATGTCCTGCGGCTGGATCGGTTCAGCACCTTGATAGGTAGCGTCGTACCGCGCCTTGTCACCGCCGAAGCGCACCATCGAGAACTCGCTCTCGCACAGGCCCGGTTCAATGTTGCTGACCCGCACGCCCGTGCCTTGCAGGTCGCAGCGCAGGTTCAGGGAGAACTGTTTCACAAAGGCCTTGGTGCCGCCGTATACATGGCTACCGGGGTACGGGTAGCTGCCGGCGATAGAACCCAGGTTGACGATCCCGGCACCACGGCCGTAGGCAATCAGCCGTGGCAACAGCAGGCGGGTGGTGAACAGCAGGCCCTTGATGTTGGTGTCGACCATGGTTTCCCAGTCGTCGAGGTCACACTTGGGCGCCGGATCGGTGCCCAGCGCCAGGCCCGCGTTGTTGATAAGCCCACGCAACTTGCTGAACGAAGGCGGCAGGTTGGCAATCGCCGCTTCCATCGCGGCACGGTCACGCACGTCCACCACCAGGCCATGCACCTCGGTCTGTTTGGACAACTCCTCACACAGCGCTTTCAAACGCTCTTCGCGCCGACCCGTCAGCACCAGTTTCCAGCCTGCTTGCGCAAACTTGCGTGCGCACGCCTCACCAAATCCGGAAGTCGCGCCCGTAATAAACAGGGTGGAAGTCATCGTGTTCTCCTTGGCTGGCGGGCATCGGCCGCCGTTGAATTGGACGTTGAGCAGAATGCCCCGACTGGGGGTCAGCGGCAACCCGGCCCTGTATTAACACCTTCAAGCTGTACGAAAAACGACCAGACATCTGTAAGCCACGTAGCATAAGGGCTGGAGCCATATGCGCTCACCTTATCCACAGGGCCGTCCACAGTCTTTGGGGGCAACTCGAAAATGCTCAAAGCCTCTGTCCACAAGGGATAGAGCGCAGGGTGAGGTGTTTTTAACTTGACCTGAACAGGCTCTGCATGCAGACGCCCCAAAAAGGTGCAACCCGGTGAAACCGGCCAGATAGCCAGAGGCCAGTAATTACACCGCCTGCCGCATTCTTTCCAGAGTTTAACCACAGACTTATCCACAGGTTAGTCATCATATTAAGGCGCTCATTATGACTGAACAAACCTGTT
>JBILYW010000570.1:0-2932 GCA_044377555.1 Pseudomonas sp. | reverse complement strand
AAGTCAAAGGCAGCCGGAAACAGACGCTATCGGGGGCTCGGGTCAGCGCGTCCGTTCAACGGCAAGATTCTTCGGCGGGCGGCGCATCACTTCCACCGCAGAAAGAGGTCGGCAATTATCCAGATTGCGAAAAAAAATACAACCTGCTTTTATGATTCTTTACCCGAAGGAGTCACCGATGGATTACCGCCAGCTAGGCCGAACCAATCTGAAAGTAAGCGCAATCGCCCTCGGAACCATGACCTGGGGCGAGCAAAACACCCAGAATGAAGCCTTCGCTCAAATCGAGTACGCGAAAAACGCCGGGATCAATTTTATCGATACCGCCGAAATGTACCCGGTGCCGCCCAAGGCAGAAACCTACGCCAGCACCGAGCGCTACATCGGAAACTGGTTCAAGGCCCGGGGTGATCGCGCCGACTGGGTACTGGCCAGCAAGATCGCCGGCCCCGGCAATGGCATCGATTACATTCGTGACGGCCACCTCAAGCACAACCGCACCCATATCGTGCAAGCCCTGGACGCCAGCCTCAAACGCCTGCAGACCGACTGGATCGATCTTTACCAATTGCACTGGCCCGAGCGCAGCACCAACTTTTTCGGCCAGCTGGGCTACAAGCACAACGCCGACGAAACCTTCACCCCGCTCGAAGACACCCTTGAGGCACTGGACGAGCAAGTCAGGGCCGGCAAGATCCGCCACATCGGCCTGTCCAACGAAACACCCTGGGCCACCATGAAGTTCCTGCAACTGGCCGAAAGCCGTGGCTGGCCCCGTGCCGTTTCGATCCAGAATCCCTACAGCCTGCTTAACCGCAGCTTCGAAGTCGGCTTGGCTGAAATCGCCATTCGCGAACAGTGCGGCCTGCTCGCCTATTCGCCTCTGGCGTTCGGAATGCTCTCGGGCAAGTACTGTGGCGGTGCCCGGCCGCCAAAAGGCCGCCTGAGCCTCTACAGCCGCTTCTCGCGCTATTCAAACCCCCAGGCCGTGGCTGCCAGCGAGCGTTATGTGGCCCTGGCCCGCGAACATGGTCTGGATCCGGCGCAAATGGCCCTGGCCTACGTCACCCGACAACCTTTCGTCACCAGCAACATCATTGGTGCCACGACCATGGAGCAGCTCGAAAGCAATATCGCGAGTTTCGCCCTGCAATTATCGGATGAAGTGCTGGCCGGCATCGAAGCAATCCACAAGGAGCAGCCAAACCCGGCGCCTTGACCCCACTAAAACCCTCGTAGGCGCTGCCGCAGGTTGCGATCTTTTGAACCGTCGCAGCCATCGTGCTTCGGCAGCGCCTACAGGGGGTTGTGTACCCTCCCCCTAGACACACAGGAAAAAAAATAAGACGATCCAGCCGCAAGTTGACCAATTTCACCTATAAGAATAATCAAAAATATGTCTAATCAACTCTCCACGCCCCTGCGGCGCGTCAGCATTTTGGCCATCGATCGGGTATTCGCCTCGACCTTGATGCATGCCAAGGATTTCTTTCATCTCGCCAGCCTGCGTCACGGCAAGCAACTGGGCCAAGGCCTTACCGCCACCTTCGAAACACGCCTGGTCAGCCCCGACGGCAAACCGGCGATCAGCTTCAGTAATGTGCTGCTCCCCGTCGATGGCGGCCTGGAAGACGCGGACATCATCATCCTCCCGGCCTTTGGCGACGATTTCGACACCCTCTGCCAACGCTATCCGCAAGTCCTTCCATGGCTGCGTGAACAGCATGCACGCGGCGCCGTCCTGTGCGCAGAGGCCACCGGTGTGTTCTGGCTCGCCGAAGCCGGGCTGCTGGATGGCAAAGAAGCCACGACCTACTGGCGCTTTTTCAGCACTTTCGCCCAGCGCTACCCCAAGATTCATTTGAACCAGGACAAGCACCTCACCGACGCAGACAACCTCTACTGCGCCGGCGGCCCGACTTCAGCCTGCGACCTTTATATTTATCTGATCGAGCGTTTCTGCGGCGCCAACATCGCCCAGGCCGTGGCCCGCGACATTCTTTACGAAGTGCAGCGCAACTACACACCGGGGCGCATCGGCTTCGGCGGTCAGAAGCTGCACCAGGATGTGATCATCCTGCAAATCCAGCACTGGCTCGAAGATCACTTTGCCGACAAGTTCCGCTTCGAAGACGTTGCCCGCGAGCACGGCATGAGCATTCGCAACTTCATGCGACGTTTTCAGATGGCAACGGGCGACAAACCGCTGCACTACCTGCAACGACTGCGCATAGAAACGGCCAAGGGCCTGCTGTCGGCCACCCGCAAAAGCATCAAGACCATCAGCTACGACGTGGGCTATGACGACGCAAGCTTCTTTGCCCGGCTGTTTCGCCAGCACACCGAGCTGTCACCGAACCAGTATCGCCAGCAGTTTCAGCAGGCGGCGTACGTCGAAAAGCAGATCGCTTAAATTCATAGCGATGGACTACACATCAAACGGAATCATCTTATTCCTCTGCGTACCTGAAAAGCCTCTGATAAAAAACGCCCTGAACGGGGCGTGTATAGAGGCTTTACCTGCCCCCTGCGGAGGTACGCACCATGCAGCAAAAACTCAACCACACTTCCCTGCCCATACTTGCCATCGGCGCCTTGGGCGAAACCGTGAGCATCCGCCCACCGCAGCCCGCAGCGGGGTTGGCGCCTGCGGCCAGCGATGAAGCGCTGCTCAGCAGCATAGCGGAGCTGCACGAGGAGCTGGATGTCCACATCGAAACCTTGTGCATGGCGCCCAGCGCCTCGCTGGATTTCAATTTATTGCTTGAGGTGCTGATCTGGGCCCAGGAGCAAGTCAAACTCGGTGTACAAGGTGTGGTGATTACCCAGGGCACTGACACCCTGGAAGAAGCCGCCTTTTTCTTTGATCTGTTATGGAATTGCGACGTGCCGCTGGTGCTGACAGGCGCCATGCGCGCCTTCGTCCAGCCCA
>JBILYW010000571.1:0-2932 GCA_044377555.1 Pseudomonas sp. | reverse complement strand
TATGCATCAAGCCTCGGTCTTCACCGGCCAGAAAGCTTCGGATCCCGCGGGCGCGCCATAGCGCGTTTTGTTCAGCCGTGCGGGGGTTGGCGCAGAAAGGTATTCCCGCGCCGAGGCAGGCATCGGCCATATGTTGCAGCGTTTGCCAGACTTGAGAATCAAGGGGGTCAGGCCCCAGACCGAGGTCAAGAGACAGGTCCAGGGCGCCTTCCATGATCATGCCGACCCCTGGCAACCGCAGGATTTCGTCGAGGGCTTCGACCCCGGCGCGGCTTTCGATCATGGGAACAATGGGGGTTTGACGATTGGCCAGCTCGATGTATTCGGGCAATGGCAGGCGGCCAAATCCGGTAATGCGCCCGCCGGTGATGCCGCGCTTGCCCCGGGGCGCAAACCAGGCGGCTTCAATGGCGCGCTGAACTTGCGCTGCACTTTCGGTGCGTGACAGGACAATGCCTTCGATGCCGGCATCCAGTGCCCTGCCGATCAGTTTTTCGTCCACTTGCGGTATGCGCAGCCAGGGCGAAATGCCTGCGGCCTCGCAAGCCCGGACGCAATGCATGATGTCTTCTTCGGAGCGCAGCAAGTGCTCAAGGTCAAGAATCACGAAGTCGTAGCCTGCGAAGGCGAGCATTTCGCAGAGCATGGGTGACGGAAGGGAGTTGAGCATGCCGTAAACGTGTTTCCCTTCTTGCAGTCGGGAAAATACCGGAGAGGTTCTTATCACTGACACAGGTCCTTTGAGCGAGGCAACACTGAAGCCAATAGTAATCATTCTCAGATGCGCGTGAACGATTTTTATTATCGAATAGCGATATTCGTGATGGACATCATAAAAACCCGCTTCCAACCGTAGTTAACTGGCAAAGAGCCAGTATTTTCTTGGTGTTCAAGCGCTTGTGATGGGTAGTGCAGAGATTAATGAGGGACTTGCATGGGCATGAAGTCGGTCCTCCCCGCCATTGGATCAGTGATATCTCAGACTCCTGCCTGGAACGCTTGGTCATCTTCGAATAAATAGCGATACTGCCGATAAGCCATCACTCAAGTTTCAAGGCTCAGATACGCTCTGGACAGCAACCAGAAGCCAAAACATTCGTCAGCTTCAAGTCCGGGCTACCGGTCAGGGCTATCATTCCTGACCAGAGTGATTCGGAAAATTCTCAGCAGTCCGCTCCCGCTCAGGAGCAAACTTTTGCCAGCAGCCAATGTGAGAGCATCTCTATGGCAAGCACTTCCAGCTCAGATTTCTTCACCATCAACCTTGGCACTCGCCCTACCAGGGCCTACAGAATCCCCCCTCCCCCAATTCCAAATGTGAGCGAAACTTCGGCCCCGCGCTCTTCTGCTCGTGCCGAAGGCTCCGTTCCAGCACGCTGGTTAAAGAAAGGTCAGGAACTTTCACTCGGCAAGCTCCTGATTCCGGGAGGCTTGATATACACAACGCTATGCGTTGATCCGCAATCCGCATTGTGTGAGCCATCACTCATAAATACCTGGCTCAAGGTTTCGCCTGAAGACGTAGACGCCTCGTCACCACTGATGACCTATTGGCCAGATTACAAATCCATTTCTACACAAGCGCGGCGCGGATATGTGCAATGGCTGGCAGGTGGTCGTTGTGATCCTCGCGCGGATATCGGGTACGTGTTTGTCTTTTTCTACGGCCTGGAGCGGCGCGCTCTGGTTGACACGGGCAATGACCAAGAGGCTGTGGCCGATCTGGCGGATATCGTTGAGGAGGTAGAGCGACTTCTCGGCATCTATGGTTCAAATAGCTCGTTGCGAGGCTATGCAGAGGGTTTTCTTGATTTCCTGTCCCACTCGAATATAGACGAAAACCTATATTTGAAAGCACCTCCAATGACCTCTGCAGCGCGATCCAGTTTACCCATGGCACTGAGAGTCGGCCTCGGGCAAATGGCCATGAATGAGCATCCTGTTAATGCCTATTGGGCACTCTCATGGGCTCTATCAGACCCCGATATCACAAAACGCACTCCTGTAACCCGATGCCCGGAATTGCTGGCGGATCTGTTTATACGCCTGTACGAGCAGGTCTACCCGTGCGGCATTGTGCTGAGTCCGAACAAAACCAAGCTCAAATACAGCTATCGGCCCGCTTCCAGAGCGGTTTGTGCACCAGCGCTCGACTTTGCAGATACTCCCGATGTGGCAGCCAGCTCGCTGAATCGTAACAAGCTTCAGTTTTTGCTCGATCGTTGCTCAGCAGATCTGGACGTCTATAGCCGTTTTGTCGGGCGTTACCCTGAACACGCACAAAAGCTGGAGGGCTTGCTGCAACTGCCGGTTTCATTGTGGCCATCAACCCTGCGCGATGAACTTGAGAGCCTGAAAGCCCGAATAGAAGATGACCTGGAAGTCATGACCTTTGCTGCGCTGGGCGAACGCTTCAACAGCGCCGGTGTTTTATCCCGCCCCCTGCTCCTGGCTTTGGCCCGTGCATTGGAGTCTTTGCAAATAGGCATGGAGCCAGACGTATTGGCTGGGAGCAGAACACCCAAGCCTGATGACTGTATTGCCCTCTTTGTCACGCAACCTGACGATGGTGCACTCCGGGCGACCCCTGCTTATAACGCAGCGTGCCTGACGCTGGATCTCGCCAGTGCCGTAACGGTTGCAGACGGGGAAATATCGGCAGAAGAAGTATCGCTGCTGTTGAGCCAGATCGATGCCTGGCAACATCTGAGCATTGCTCAGCGCAAGCGTCTGAAGGCTCACCTGGGTATTCAACTGCAACAACCCCCCACGCTTGCAAGCCTAAAAAGCAAGCTCGAACCCCTGTCAGTTGCAGAAAAACGGGCAATAGCTCACTTCCTTGCGAGCCTTGCCCAGGCAGATGGTTGTGTCAGTGCTGAAGAAGTGAAACTGCTGGAGCGGGTCTACAAAGCCCTTCAGCTGGACCCGCAAT
>JBILYW010000568.1:0-2937 GCA_044377555.1 Pseudomonas sp. | reverse complement strand
ACTTCGTCGTGGGTCAGCAGCGCAGGCTTGCCTGAAACGGCCGGGGTGAAGTTGCACACCAGGTTGGCCACCGGGCTTTGCAAAGTGCCAGCTGCCGTGCGACGACGATCGCGGGCGCCGTCCATCCACGCACCGCCACGCTTGTTGGCGCGGGCATAGAGGTCAAAGAAGAAGCGCCCGATGTGCTGGCCGTTTTCCTTGATTTCGAACAGGCGAACGTCCGGGTGCCAGGTATCGAAGCCTTTGATTTCGGCGATTTCGATCCCGTACAACTTCTGCACAATGGCAAACAGGCCGCCCAGTACCTTGTCGATCGGGAAGTAAGCGCGCAGTGCTTCTTGCGACACGCTGTAACGCTGTTCGCGCAGTTTCTCGCCGAAGAAACCTGTATCCCAGCTTTTCAGTTCCGGGGTGCCTTGTTCGGCGGCGTAGGCTTGCAGCTGTTCCAGGTCACGGGCAGCAAATGGCTTGCTGCGCTTGGCCAGATCGCGCAGGAAGGTCAGTACCTGATCCGGGGTTTCGGCCATTTTGGTGGCCAGGCTCAGTTCGGCAAAGCTGCCAAAACCCAACAGCCTGGCCAGCTCCTGACGCAGGTCGAGGATTTCTTCCATGACCGGGCCGTTGTCGAACTTGCCGGCATTCGGGCCCTGGTCCGACGCGCGGGTGCAGTACGCGGCGTAGACTTCTTCGCGCAGGGCGCGGTCTTCGGCGTAGGTCATGACCGGGAAGTAGCTCGGGAACTCCAGACTGATCAGCCAGCCGTCCAGACCTTTGGCCTGGGCCGCAGCGGCCATTTGCGCCTTGGCCGATTCGGTCAGGCCTGCCAGCGAGGCTTCGTCGGTGACGTGTTTGGTCCAGGCCTGGGTTGCGTCCAGCAGCTGGTTGGAGAACTTGCTGCCCAGCTCCGAGAGCTTGCTCTGAACTTCGGCATAACGCTTTTGATCAGCCTCTGGCAGGTCGATACCCGACAAGCGGAAGTCACGCAGCGAGTGCTCCAGAATGGTTTTTTGTGCCTGGTCGAAGTCAGCCACTTGCGGGCTGTGGGCCAGGGCTTCGAAGGCCTGGAACAGTTCGCGGTTCTGGCCCATCTCGGTGGAATAGGCGCTCAATGCAGGCAGGCAGGCCTCGTAGGCTTCGCGCAGTTCGCTGCTGTTGCACACGGCATTGAGGTGGCTGACCGGGCTCCAGGCCGCGCCCAGTCGATCGTTCAGCTCATCCATCGCCAAAACCAGGCCGGCCCATGTCGGGTTCTGGCCCTGGTCTTTGAGGATGTTTTGAATGCCGGCGCGGTTGTCGGCGAGGATCTGCTCGATGGCCGGCTGTACGTGCTCAGGACGGATCGCCGAGAACGGCGGCAGGTCGTAGGGCTGCAAAAGAGGGTTGTTCTCGCTCACGTTGGCACCTTGGCTTAAAGAAACATTGGGCCATCTTAATTACAATCGCCGCTAACCGCAGCACTGCAACGCCCTATTACTGCTAAAGAAGGAAGCTATAGGTGTCCATTCGTCCGTTCCAGCAACACACACCGACCCTGGGTGAGCGCACCTTTGTCGACCGCTCGGCGGTGGTGATCGGCGACGTCGAGATCGGCGCCGACAGTTCGATCTGGCCGCTGACCGTGATTCGCGGCGACATGCACCGCATCCGCATCGGTGCGCGCACCAGCGTGCAGGACGGCTGCGTGCTGCACATCACCCACGCCGGCCCCTTCAACCCCGAAGGTTTCCCGCTGTTGATCGGCGACGACGTGACCATCGCCCACAAAGTGATGCTGCATGGCTGTACCGTCGGCAGCCGCATCCTGATCGGCATGGGCAGTATCGTGATGGATGGCGCCGTAATTGAAGACGACGTGATCGTCGGCGCGGGCAGCCTGGTGCCGCCGGGCAAGCGTCTGGCCAGCGGTTTTCTGTATGTGGGCAGCCCGGTCAGGCAAGTGCGTGAACTGAGCGAAAAAGAAAAAGCCTTTTTCACCTACAGCGCCGGCAACTACGTAAAACTCAAAGACCAGCATTTGGCCGAAGGCTATCACCTGCCGGTTTAAGCTCATTTTTCAGGAAGCCTTGCATGCATTACCAAAACGTATTGTTCGACCTCGACGGCACCCTGACGGACCCGCGCGAAGGCATCACCCGTTCGATCCAGTTTGGCCTGGGCAAAATGGGCATCGATGAACCCGACCTGAGCAAGCTCGAACACTTTATCGGCCCGCCCCTGCTGCAACAGTTCATGGCCACCTATGGCTTTGACGAGGCACAAGCCTGGGAGGCGATGGGTTTTTACCGCGAGCGTTTTGCGGTAACTGGCCTGTATGAAAACCAGGTATTCGATGGCGTGACAGCGCTGCTCGAAGAACTGGCAGGGCAGGGTCGCCAACTGTTTATCGCGACGTCCAAACCGCACATCTACGCGCGCGAAATCGCCCGCCATTTTGATTTCGCCAAACACTTCAACGTGATTTACGGCAGCGAACTGGACGGCACGCGTACCAACAAGGTTGAGCTGATTGCGCACCTGATGAACGAGCAAGGGCTGGACCCGGCGCAGACCCTGATGATCGGCGACCGCAAGCACGACCTGATCGGTGCCCGCGACAACGGCATGGACGCGGCGGCGGTGGGTTATGGTTTTGGCAGCTTTGAAGAGCTGAGTTCGTTTAATCCCAAGTACCACTTTGAAACCCTGGCGCAGTTGCATCAGGCGTTCAAACACTGACCTGCCCTTGTGGGAGCGGGCTTGCTCGCGATTGAGCCGGCGCGGTGTGACAGATTCACCGCGTCGTGGCCATCGCGAGCAAGCCCGCTCCCACATACACTAACCGGCGCGCAGCTCCATCTCCCGCTGCAAATCCTCGCGCCAGCCCAGCAAAAAGCCCAGTTCCACCACCACAAACAGCGGCCCGATAATCAGCCCGGTCACGTCATCGATAAACGCCGG
>JBILYW010000569.1:0-2937 GCA_044377555.1 Pseudomonas sp. | reverse complement strand
GGCCTTGCAGGCAAGGGCCGAACTGGACTTGTCCCACACTCAACTGATGGCGCCTTTTGACGGTGTGGTGGGTCGGCGCAGCGTGCGTCTGGGCGCTTACGTCAAACCCGGCGATACGGTGCTGGCGGTTGTGCCGCTGGCCGACGCCTATGTGATGGCCAATTTTCTCGAGCACCAGCTGACAAATATGCAGGCCGGGCAGCGTGTGACGATCAAGGTCGACAGCTTCCCCGGCCAGACCCTGCACGGCACCGTCGACAGCATTGCGCCGGCTACCGGTGTGACGTTCTCGGCGATTGCTCCGGATAACGCGACGGGGAACTTCACCAAGGTGGCGCAGCGCATTGCAGTGAAAGTCACTCTGGATCAAGGGCAGTTGCTGGCCAGCCAATTGCGCCTCGGCATGTCGGTGGACGCGTCCATCGACACGGCGGCGGCTCACGATCAGCAGGTCAGCGCACGATGAAAAACAATGCATTGGTTTGGGCTGTGGCCTGTTACAGCGTGCTGAACCTGAGTGGTTGCGTGGTGGGCCCGGACTTTCAGCCCCCCGTGCCCGGGCTGGCAGCCCATTGGGCGCCTGTGGCCGCTGAAGCGGGGCATGGCCGGACCGTTGAGTCGGCTGTAGACCCGCGTTGGTGGGACGGTTTTGGTGATGTGCAATTGTCGGCCCTGGTGCGCGAGGCGCAACAGAGCAATTTTGATGTGCAACTGGCTGCCAGCCGCCTGGAGCAGAGCCTGGCGATACGCCGTCAGATAAATGCCGACACCTTGCCCGAGGTGGACGGTACGGCGGCTTACAGTCGCAGCCGCAACAGCCAGCAGGGTTTGAATGATCCTTCGGGTCATAGCGGCAAGCAGGCGTTCAACCTGTGGAATGGCGGTCTGGGTTTCAGCTGGGAGGCTGACCTGTGGGGCAGGGTCAAGCGTTCGGTCGAAGCGGCCGATGCATCGGTGCGGGTGGCGGCAGAGGACCGTCACGGTGTGCAGTTACTGGTGATCGTGCAGACCGCACAACACTATATTCAACTGCGCGGCACGCAACAGGCACTGGCGGTGGTGGAGCAAAACCTGCAGATCGCCCGGCGTAGCCTGGAGTTGACCCGATTGCAGCTCAAAGAGGGCGTGGCCACCGATTTGCAGGTGTCGGAAGCCGCCGCCCAAGTGGCCGAAATAGAAGCGCGCATGGCACCGTTGCAGCAGCGAAGTGCGCAATTGATCAATGCCCTGAGCATGCTGCTGGCCCGAGAACCACGGGCCTTGCAGCAGCAATTGAGCGCAGTGACGCCAGTGCCGGCCTATGGTGCGGACGTGCCGATCGGTTTGCCGAGCGAGTTGGCGCAACGACGTCCCGATATCCGCCGTGCCGAGGCACAACTGCATGCAGCGACGGCTGCAATCGGCATGGCCGAGGCTGATTTTTATCCGCGAATTACCTTGTCTGGCAGCCTGGGGTTGCAGGCCATGCAACTCTCGGATCTGGGCAGTTGGGGCTCGCGCAGTTTTGCGTTCGGGCCGGGGTTGAGCGTGCCGGTGTTTGAAGGCGGGCGCTTGCAGGGGGCCCTGCAATTGCAGGAGGGGCGTCAGCAGGAGGCGGGTATTGCGTATCAAAAAACCGTATTGAGTGCCTGGCACGAGGTGGACGATGCGCTGGTGGCGTATCAGGCCGGCCAGCGCCGGCGTGACAGCCTGCAGCAGGCTGTGGTGCATAGCCAGCGGGCTCTGGACAGCGTTCATCAACAGTACGTCCAGGGAACGGTGGACTTTCTGAACGTATTGACCGTGCAAAACGCGCTGCTGGCCAATGAAGCGGCGCTGGTGGACAGCACTGCGCAGGTATCGTTGTCGCTGGTGGATGTGTTTGGGGCATTGGGAGGGGGGTGGCCGGGATAGTTGCCTGTTGGGGCTTTGTGGGCGCGAGCAGGCTTGCTCCCACAGGTTTTGCCAGTCGTTTCCACAGGATTTGCTATGCTCGCGGCCTCGACCGCAAGCGCCAGCATAGGCGTGTCCAGTTCACATTGAGCCTATTTATGTCTGCTGATACTCAAGCCACAACAGTGCGCTTTTCCCGTTCCGACTACAGAACCCTGGGCCTTGCAGCCCTGGGCGGGGCGCTGGAAATCTACGATTTCATTATTTTTGTGTTCTTTGCCCTGATCCTCAGCCAGCTGTTTTTCCCGCCGGACATGCCCGAATGGTTGCGTCTGCTGCAAAGCTTCGGGATTTTCGTGACCGGCTATCTGGCGCGGCCGCTGGGCGGGATCCTGATGGCGCATTTTGCCGACCATCTGGGGCGCAAGCGGGTGTTCAGCCTGAGCATCCTGATGATGGCGCTGCCTTGTCTGCTGATCGGGATCATGCCCACTTACGCCGACATCGGTTATTTCGCCCCGTTGATCCTGTTGGCACTGCGGATTCTGCAAGGTGCGGCAGTGGGCGGGGAAGTGCCGAGCGCCTGGGCATTTGTCGCCGAGCATGCCCCGGCCGGTCGCCGTGGTTATGCGTTGGGCTTTTTGCAGGCCGGGCTCACGTTCGGCTATTTGCTGGGCGCACTGACGGCCACATTGCTGGCGCAAGTGTTTACCCCGGCTGAAATCCTTGATTACGCCTGGCGCTTTCCGTTCCTGCTAGGGGGTGTGTTTGGCGTGATTGGCGTGTGGTTGCGCCGCTGGCTCAGCGAAACCCCGGTGTTCCTGGCCTTGCGTGACCAGCGTGAGGGCCGGGCCGAGTTCCCGTTGCGCACCGTGCTGCGCGATCACCGTGCCTCATTGCTGCCGGCAGCCCTGCTGACCTGTGTACTGACCAGTGCCGTGGTGGTGTTTGTGGTCATCACGCCAACCGTGATGCAGCAGCGCTTTGGCATGAGCGCCAGCCATACCTTTGCCCTGAGCAGTCTGGGCATCGTGTTTTTGAATATTGGCTGCGTGCTGGCCGGGT
>JBILYW010000078.1:0-9005 GCA_044377555.1 Pseudomonas sp. | reverse complement strand
TGCACCGGCTGGCCATTGAAGAGGACGCTGCCCTGATCGGCGGTTTCCAGCCCGATCAGCAAACGGGCCAGGGTGCTTTTGCCGCTGCCGCTGCCTCCCAGCAGGCCCAGGCTCTGGCCCTTGTGCAGGTCCAGATTCAACCCGCTCAGCACCTGTACCCGGTGCCGTTTGCTGAACAGCCCGCCCGAGGTGTAACCGTGCTCAAGGTCGCGTACTTGAATAAAGCTCATGGTGCGCAGCCCTCCAGGGTCAGTGAGTGATGCGCTGCCAGCAGCGTGCGCGCTTCCTGGCTTTGCGGT
The DNA here is from genome assembly GCA_044377555.1 of Pseudomonas sp. Classification (GTDB taxonomy): domain Bacteria; phylum Pseudomonadota; class Gammaproteobacteria; order Pseudomonadales; family Pseudomonadaceae; genus Aquipseudomonas. Next base: position 8,706 of record JBILYW010000078.1, on the reverse strand, counting down.
GCATGGAACAGGGTGTGCACATCGGCGTGTTCGACGATCCGGCCGTGGGCCATGACCGTGACCTGATCGGCGCAGCGCGCCACAACCCCCATGTCATGGGTGATCAGCAGCACCCCCAGGTTGCGTTGCTCCACCAGCCGTTCAAGCAGGTCGAGAAACCGCGCCTGGGCCACAACATCCAGATCACTGGTGGGCTCGTCAGCGAGCAAAAAACGGCTGTCGGCGAGCAGGGCCAGGGCGATCATCATCCGTTGCAGCATGCCGCCGCTGAGCTGGAAGGCGAATGAGTCGAGCACCCGGGGGGCATCGTGCAGGCCGACTTCGTGCAGGGTGGCGTGGATCAGGTCATCGGCCCCGGTGCCGCGAATGCCCCGTGTCTGCAGGGTTTCGAGGGCGTGCTGGCGCAGGGAACGTACCGGGTTGAACGCGCTGCGCGGGTTTTGCAGCACCAGTGCCACTTCGCGCCCCCGCAGTTGCGCGGGCTCCACCTTTTGCCCGTCGAGCAACAGGGTCGCGCCGCTGCTGTGGACGCCGGGCGGCAACAGATCGAGGATGCCCAGGCAGGTCAGGGATTTGCCCGAGCCGCTGGCGCCTACCAGTGCATGCACCTGACCGGCCCTGAGGGTCAGGTCGGCCCGTTCGACCAGGGTGCGTTGCTGGTGTTTGAGGGTCAGGTCGCGAATCGCCAGTGTGTGCTTCATTCCTTGATCTCCGCCAGCACGCTGGGGTCAAGCCGGTCGCGCAACGCGTCGCCCAGCAGGTTGAAGGCCATGACCGAGATAAAGATCATCAGGCCGGGCCACAGCAACAACTGCGGCTGGGTCCAGATAAATTCCTTGGCATCGTTGATCATCACCCCCCATTCCGGGGTCGGCGGGCTCACGCCCAGACCGAGGAACGACAAGCCCGAGACGTGCAGCATCATGTGGCCGATGTCCATCGATGCCAGCACCAGCAACTGACCCACCACATTGGGCATCACGTGCTGGCGCAGGCGGGTCAGGCGTGATGCCCCGGCCAGTCGCGAGGCCAGCACGTAGTCGCGGTTGCGCTGGGCCAGGACCATGCCGCGCACCATCCGCGCATACCAGGCCCAGTGGGACAGGGCGATGGCGATGATGACGTTGGTCAGGCCGGTGCCGAGCAAGGCAATCAGGAAGAACGCCAGCACCAGGGTCGGAAAGGTCAGGAACATGTCGCACAGGCGCATCAGGACCATGTCGACCTTGCCGCCGACGATCCCTGCAATCCCGCCAATGACCACCCCCAGCACCAGCACCAGAGCCAGTACCAGCACCACGCTGCCCAGGGACAGTTGCGTGCCGACGATCAGCCGCGAGAGCACGTCGCGCCCCAGATGGTCGGTGCCCAGCCAATGGCTGGCACTGGCGGGCAGCAAGCGATCGTCAAGGTTCACCAGAGTGGCGTCGTAAGGCGCCAGCCAGGGGCCGAACAGTGCCATCACCAGCAGCAGGGCCACCAGCACATAACCGATGCGCAGCCCGTGTTTTCTGGTGGTAAAAGTCGCAGTCAGTGCGCTCATGCCATCACCCCCGAAAGACGTGTACGTGGATCGAGCCAGGCGTAGCAGATGTCCACCACCAGGTTGCACAGCACCAGCAGAGTGGTCAGCAGCAGGGTGAAGCACTGCATCACCGGGAAGTCGCGGTTGAGCACGGCGCTCACGGCGAAGCGCCCGACGCCGGGCCAGGCAAAGATGGTTTCGATCACCAGTGCGCCGCCCAGCAACTCGCCAATGTGCATGCCGGTGGCGGTCACCAGCGGCATCCAGGCATTGCGCAGGATGTGGTCACGCCACACCCGTTTTTCATTCAGGCCACGGGCCCGGGCGTAGAACACATGCCGATGCTGGCGCACGTCGAGCAGGCTGGCACGCAGCAGGCGGGCGTTGATCGACATCGACATCAGCGCAATCGCCAGTACCGGCATCAACAAATGCTGCGGGCCGCCGCGGCCCATCGGTGGCAACCAGCCCAGCCACAGCGAGAACAGGGCGATCAGCAGGAATGCCAGCCAGAAGTTGGGCATGGATACACCGATAAAGGTGACAAAGCGCACCACCTGGTCGGGCCAGCGGCCTTTCCAGCGGGCCGCCGCCAGGCCCAGCGGAATGCTCATGACCAGAGTTGTGAGCAGGGCCAGGCCGCCCAGCTGCAGGGTGGCGGGCAGGTAATAGAGGATGTCGTCGAGTACCGGGCGCCCGGTGATATAGGAGATGCCGAAGTCCAGATGCAGGGCATTCCACAGCCAGGTGATGTATTGCTCGGGCAGCGGGCGGTCAAGGCCCAGCGCATGGCGCGCCTCGGCCAGAGCGGTGTCGGTCGGCGGGATCTGCGACAGGCGCAGGTAGTCCAGCGCCGGGTCGCCGTTGCCCAGGTGCAGCAGCACAAAGACGATCAGCGACACCCCCAGCAGCACCGGGATCAGCAGCACAAGTCGCAGGATGATATAGCGCAGCATGGCTTATGGCTCCCCGTGGGTTGGGCGCATCACTTCGAACGGCACATCGAACAAGGTGCTGCCGAATTGCACGTCATCGACGTTTTTGCCGCTGACGCTGATGGCCGTCAGGTGTGAAATCGGCAGGTACACCGCCTGGTCATGCAGGGTGGTGAGGATTTCGCGGTAATCCCCGGCGCGTTTGTCTTCACGGGTTTCGCCCAGCACTTCAGCGATCTTGTGGTCTATCGCGTCCTTCATCGGCAAGCCGCGCTGGGCCATATAGTCCGCGTGGCCGGCGTAGCGCATGGAGCTGACAAACGAGTGCGGGTCATACGGTGCGCCCCAGGTGTCGGCGAAAATCATGCCGAAGCGGCCTTCACGCTGACGCTGTACCAGTGAGCCGTCTTCCTCGGCGCGCAACTTGACGTTGATACCGACTTTGGCCAGTTCGCCCTGAATGATCTCGGCGAGGTTTTTTTGCAGGGCGCTGGGGCCCAGAAATACCAGTTCGGTGCTCAGGGGCTGGCCGTCCTTTTCGCGAACGGTTTTGCCCGCCGGGAGTTTCCAGCCGGCGGCTTCAAGGGTCTTCTTCGCCTGTTCGGGGTCGTAGGGCAATGGTTTGAGGCCAAGGTCGGCGTAGGGCATGTTGCTGGCAAACAGCGCATCGGCGCGGGGTTCCTGGCCATGCAGCACCTTGGCGATGATGGCGTCCTTGTCCACCGCCTGGTTGATCGCCTGGCGCACTGACAGCTCATTGGTCGGCGCCAGGCCCGTGTTCATGGCCACCGTGCGGGTGGCCAGCGGTGCGGAAATGGCGGTCTTGAAACCCGAGTCCCGCAGACGCACAAAGGTACCCGGCGAGATTTCGCCGTCGGCGCCCTGGATCAGGTCGATCTCACCGGTTTGCAGGGCAATGGCGCGGCTGTCCGGGTCGGAGATGACCTTGACCAGGACTGAGCCATAGGCCGGTTTTGGCCCCCAGTAACCCTCGTTGCGCTCGAAGCGGTCGTATTCGCCGCGCCGGGTTTGCGCCAGCACCCAGGGCCCGGTGCCCACCGGCGTGCCCGGTCTGGCGTCAGGTGCGCCAAACCGCAGCGGGCGTACTTGCGCCAGTTCCATCAGGGTCGGGTAGTAAGGGTGTTTGAGCACCAGCACCAATGTGTGCTCATCAGGCGCTTCGACGCGCTCCAGGGTCGAGACCAGTTCCATCCATTGATGGCGCTTGCTGTTGGCCAGCACCGCGTCGAGGTTGGCCTTGGCGGCGGCCGCATTGAACGGGCTGCCATCACTGAACGTCACACCGTCGCGCAGGGTGAAGGTGTAGGTCTTGCCGTCCGGCGACACGCTCCACTGCGTGGCGAGCCAGGGTTCAAGTGTGCCCCGGGCGGTGTAACGCACCAGCGGTTCATAGACCATGGCCTGGGCGTACATCTGGTTTGGCGAATAGCCGCGAGGGTCCAGAGGACCGGCGTTGGTTGGCCAGGAATAGGTCAGGGTGGGTGCCGGATCGGCAGCCCGTGCTGTGGACAGGCCCGCGCTCAGGCACACGCCAATCATCCACAAGGCCAGCTGTTGTTTCGTCCGTGACTGCTTCACACTGCGTCTCCCTCAATTGATGGCTATTGGCCTGATCAGATGCTGGGTATGAAGTCTATGTCAAAAGTTCATAACTGCGAGGCTGATTAGATGCAGAGGGTCACTATTTCGCTGGACGATGCTTTATTGGCTGCCATTGATGAGCGGGTGGGCACCCACGGCTACCAGGGGCGCTCCGAAGCGATACGCGATTTACTGCGTGCCGGGCTGCTGGAGCCGGAGCAGGGTGACTCTGACAGTGCCTGTGTTGCGACCTTGAGTTATGTGTATGACCACGGCACGCGGGAGCTCTCCAAACGTTTGAATACGGCCTTTCATGAGCACCATGACCTGACCCTGTCGACGCTGCATGTGCATCTTGACCAGGGCAAGTGCATGGAGGTGTCGGTGCTCAAGGGGACGGTGGGGGAGGTGTCGGAACTGGCGCGTCATGTGATGGCCGAACGCGGGGTTCGGCATGGCAGTGCGCAGATTATTCCTTTGGGAAAGACAACGGACGATCACGCCTGACGCTTGCTGCGCATCAGGCTGACCTGTTGTTCAAACACCGGATACGGCCAGCGTTCAGTCAGGGCTTGCAGCATCAACTGCTGCCCGGTCTGCGGCGCCATGCCGTGCAGGGGTGGATCGGTGTCGAGGTTGGTGGGGAATGAATAGCCGTCAGCCGCCGTTGCGATCACGGCCGCCAGCCCCCGGGCATCCAGTTCACCCTGTTGCAGATGCTTGAGCAGGGCGGGGTAAAGCGCTTGCATCATGCGGTCGCGGTCCAGGCTCTCCATCGGTTTGCCAAACGCCGAGGATATTTGCAGCAGGTTGGCCATGCGCTGCCGATCTGCGGTGATATTGCTCCCGGCGGCATGAAACAGCGCAGGGTTGAAAAACAGCAGGTCGCCTTTGTTCAGTGCCAGTTGCACTGCGTACTGCTGGAAGTAGTCGTTAAATGCTTCGCGCCGCCATGCCAGATACCCCAGGTCGTACTGTTGCGAAAACGGCAGCAGCAGGGTCGGCCCGGTTTCCAGCGGCATGTCGGTGTGGGCAACCGCCCCCTGCAATGTCAAATACTGCGACATCACCTGCAGTGGCAACGGATAGCGCTCCACCTCGTCCACCGTCTGGAAACCCAGGTGATAGTCGCGGTGAGGCTGCTGTGCCTGACTTCCAGGGTGCACGACATTGACCTGGGCGGTGATCTGAAAGTGCGGCCCCAGCCACGATTCGGCAATCAGCCCAAGCAGCGGATTGGCGTAGTACTCGATAAACGAGTCGGGGGATTGCAGCGCGGTTTTTTGCAGCGAGTTCCACAGGCGGCCGTTGGCTCCGGCCTGGGCAAAGTGGTCTGCGGCCTGACCTTGCCGGGCTTCCTGCGCCAGGATTGCGGCCAGCACGCGGCTATGCCGATCGATCACCTCGGGGTCGCTGTAGGCCGCACGCACCACCATGACTCCCGGTCCGTGGCGGAACAGATGATGCAGTTCGTTCTTCAGCGCCGTTGGATCGCCTGCCAGGGCCTGGCGCAATGTGTCGGCGTGATAAATCACCACCTTGCGCTGCACCTCGCGGCTATGGGGGTAGTCCGCCGGGTCGACGGTCTGCTCGCACAGCGCTGCAAAATCCGCCAGCGCCACCGTGTCGGCCCGTACAAAGGCGGCGAGGGGGGTCATGCCGCACCCAGTGTCAGCGCAGCCTCGGGCCGCGGGGTCGAGCCGTCACCGCAGCCCATTACCCCTTGCTCCAGATCAATCACCGCGCCGGTCATCATCCCCGACTCGCCGGACAGCAGAAACGCCACGCTGCGTGCCACTTCGGCAGGCTTGAGCAGGCGCCCGAACGGCATGCTCTGCTCGACGTCGGCGAGCCAGCCTTCTTGCGCGCCGTGATACTCGCGCTGGATCTGGTCTTCGTGGGGCGTGTCCATCCAGCCGATGTTCAGGCCGTTGACCCGAATCCGGTTGCGCAGGGCGCTGAAGGCCACGTTTTTGGTGAGGATCGCCAGTGCGCCCTTGGAGGTCGCGTACGCCGAGAGAAATGATTGCCCGCCATGGCCACTGACGCTCTGGATATTGACGATGCTGCCTTCCACGTTCCGGCTGATCATCAGCTTGATGGCTTCCTGGATCAGGAAAAACGGCGCCCGCACATTGACCGCAAAAATGCGGTCGAACAGCTCCGGGGAGGTGTCGAGGATGCTGCCGCGATCTGACATGCCGGCGCAATTGACCAGGCCATGCAGGCTGCCGAAATGCTCGCGGGCGGCGGCGATCACGGCGCGGCAATCTTCAACGCGCTCCATGTCGGCTTCGACGAAAAAGGCCTGGCAATCGAGTTGCGCCAGTTGTCGCACCTGGTCCTCGCCTTTGTCACGGCTGCGCCCGCAAATGATCAAACCTGCGGCGCCCCGACGTGCCAGGGTCTGCGCGACCGCCGCGCCCAGGCCTTGGGTGCTGCCGGTGACGACGAAAAACTGGCCTGCGAATTGAGTGGAGAAATCGGCTTCGGACATGAACGGCTCCTGCGGTTTTTTATTGTTGTCGAGATCATCGGGTGACACCTCGTGAAACCGAGACTAGCATTGCGATCACCTCACGATAGCCCGAAAAGACCTCATAAAAACCTCAGTCGCAAGGCGTACCCACTCCCATGCTCAGCCGTGCCAAGCACTTCTCGATCAAGCAAATCGCCACGCAGGCTGCGGTCAGCAAAGCCACGGTTGACCGCGTGCTGCATCAGCGCGGCAGCGTTCACTACCAGACCCGGCGACGTATCGAACAGGCGCTGGACGAACTGGAGGCACAGGAAAAAAACGGCCTGGCGGTGGGGCGTACCTTTTATGTCGATGTGATCATGGACACGCCCAGGCGCTTCAGTAAGGCCGTGCAGGAGGCCCTGACCACGCAACTGGGGAGCATGGCGCCGTTCCGCATTGCACCGCGCTTTCATCTGTTCGAAGAGATCAGTACGCAGCAGATGCACGACCTGCTTGTGCGCTGCGCCGAGAAGGGCAGTCAGGGCGTTGTGCTCAAGGCGGCCGATGAGCCGCTGATCAACCTGGCGGTGAATCAATTGGTCGCTGCGGGTATCCCGGTGGTGACGCTGGTCACCGATTTGCCCCAGAGCAAGCGCATAGCTTACGTTGGCATGGACAACCGCAATGCCGGGCAAACCGCCGCGTACCTGCTGTCCCGCTGGCTGGACACGGCGCCGCAAGAGGTAGCGGTGGTCATCAGCAGTGAGCGTTTTCGCGGCGAAGAAGAGCGTGAAATGGGCTTTCGCGTATGGCTGCGCGGTCGTGCGCCGCACTTGCAGGTGCTGGATATCAGCGAGGGTTTTGGTGTTTACGAGCCGACTTTTGCGCGTGTGACTCAAGCGTTAAAGGCCTACCCACGTTTGAAAGCGGTGTACAGCGTGGGCGGTGGCAATCGGGCGATAGTCGATGCCTTTGCAGCCCTTGGGCGGCCGCTGGCGGTATTCATTGGCCACGATCTGGACGAAGAAAATCGTCAATTGCTGGCTGAGGAAAAAATGGCGGCGGTCATCGACCATAATTTGCAGATCGATGCCCGGCATGTGTTCTTGCATATTTTGCAGTTTCACCGGCTGTGGAAAGCGGGGGCTTTTGCGTCGTCCCAGGTGCAGATTGTCACGCCGTTCAATTTGCCTTGAATCATCAAAGTCACAAGCCCCTCATGCTCCCACCGCGGGTGAGGGTCTGAGGCGCTGGGCATTCTCACTGGTGACGATCTGCAACGGCACATGAATGCGATGCCGCAGCGGGTCGAACGCCGGCGCCGTTTGCAGCTCCACCAGCAAGTCCATCAGCGCCGTGGCGATCAGCTGTGGCTGGGAGTCCACCACCAGGGTGATCAGGCCCTGTTCCAGGGCCAGATGCGACAACGCTGTGGACTCCGGCAAAATGCTGCACAACGCCGGCCGTTTTGGCAGCTGCGCCAACGCGCTGATAATCCCGTCGCCACCACCGCCCACCACGCACAAGCCGCGCAAGTCGGCATGCCGGGCCAGCAGTTCCAGGGCTGCCTCTTCGGTCACATTGTTGTTGTCCAGGTTGATCATGGCATCGAGCATCCGCAGCCCCGGTGCGTGTTCATGCAGATAGCTGCGCAAGCCCTCTACCCGCGCCTGATGCCCGAGAAAACGGTGCCCGCCGAGCAACACCCCGACACTGCCCTTGCGCGCGTTGCAGGTATGGGCCAGCAACCAGCCCATGGTGCGGCCGACCTGGTAATTATCCTGGCCGACATAAGCCTCAAGCCCTTGCTCGTGAATATCCGACAGCAATGCAATCACCGGCACTCCGGCCTCCCTGATCTGTGCAAGGGCGGCATTGATCAGCGGATGTGAAAAGCTGACCACTGCCAACCCGTCGTATTGCACGGCCAATTGTTCGATCTGGGCGACGATGGCGCCGGGGGTGCGGTCGATCACGTACTCGAAGTGGCAACTCAGGTTGGCCTGGGCCTGACGTTGCGCCGCATCAGTGATGGCCGCCGCCAGGTTGGCGTAGAACGCTTGGGCGGTACCCAGCAACAAAATGCCAAAACGGTAGGTCGGGCGACGCTCGCGGATGCGCTGGCCGATCAGGCGGGCGGCAAAATAACCGACCGCTTCGGCGGCCTGAAACACCTGCTCGGC
>JBILYW010000077.1:0-9021 GCA_044377555.1 Pseudomonas sp. | reverse complement strand
AGGTGTAAGCCCCGACGGGTCGTCCTTTTGTTACCAAGCCCTGAGCGTCAACTTTTTTGCAGTCGAGGAGTTTTCTTATATATCGCTTGGGGCCTACTGTCCGAAACAGCCATTGGCATTGACCCTTTATGGCGCTTTCGCCATTAGCATCAAAAGTTTCTTTGTTTTGAGTTTTTAGTTCCTCCCTGATAATAACTGCGGTTGTGTCTCCGCTGAAGTCTCCATAGTCAGCTCCATAAATGGCATTGATTTCCAGATCGATTTTATAGATGGCCAGTCGGCAGCCTTTGACGGTGCGGTAAATCGGTATTTCAGATTCTGGTTTGTATGCTGTGCGCCACTCTCTGTTAAAGCCGAGGTATGGATTGTCATCAAGAGTGACCGTACAGGTCTCTCCCTTGGCGGGTGCGTACTTGGCCACTGCGTAATAAGCAAAGTTTGGAGGTAGATTAGCTGTAAACATAAAACTTTCCGCCTCGCCAGTAAAACACCCAGTCGTCGACAGTGCGCAGGCCCCCAGGAGCAGCGTTTTAACTATTTCTTTCATAAAAGGCCATCGCCTTGCCAAAACTGCACTTCCTGAAAAACCCGCTGGAAATGAGCATCAGGACTTTCACCTGCGTGCGCCTGCCAGTGCTGTGCAAGTGTGTCGGTTGTTGTTTTTAAACTCTGAACCAACAAAAACTCCAACTGCTCAGCCGCCTGCCAACCCCAGGTGTTGGCTTGGGCTAATAGAGTGCTGAGCCATAGTTCCGGGTCTTGTTGTTCGGCCATTCGGGCATAGGCTTCAAGATGCCTGGCCAGCAGGTAGCGGTGGGCATTGGCCTCGCGCGTGCTAGCGCGCTGATCGGCCTCCATGGGAAAGTCATTCCAGACAGGGCTTTCAGGAACTGGATAGTTACCCGGTGCCGGGTTGCCGAGTGTTTCCCAGTGCTCCCCTTGCCAGTAGCAGACGCTGATCGCAGGCCCTAAATACCCCGCAACCGTTGCAGTGGTTAAGTGCTTCAGTGCGCGGGCCAGCACCCGGTTGTCATGGAAACGATAAATCCCGCGATGGGGCCGGACGCCGAAAATCATGCGGTCGCGCCAATGTTTGACCAGCGCCTGTAGCCCTGCCTCAGGTGCAACACTGGCAAGCCAGCCCCAGTTCCTTTCAGGCGCTTTGAGCAGCTCGCTCAAGTGCTCGTCTTCAGGGTTGTCGATAAGGAACAGAAAAGGCCCCTTGTCTGCCATATCGGCAGCCGGCGTTTCGCTGTAAATGCTGCAATACAGCTCAGGTGCCCTGTTGTTTAACAGGCCGTTACGGGCGGTGAGTTCGTCCAGTGAGTCCAGAATCAAACATACAGAGCGCCCGAGGTGGCGTTGCTCGGCCATCCATTGTTGAGCCGCGACCAGGGTCATGCTGCGGCCCCTTCAATCAGGCAAACACCTTTTTTGCTGGCGAGGACCCTTTCAAGAACCTGAGGTCGCGGGCTTTCGATAGTCAGATCAGGACGTTCGCTGACCCGTTTCAGATCAAAACAAAAAGGTGCGCTAAAGAATTTTTGGTGGGTGAAGGAAGGGGACTTGAAGGCACTTGCGGTCAGGTTGAAACGGGTTTGAGGAAGTGGGTTGAACATCCAGTGTTCCTTTTTCAGTTATAGGGCGCGGACCACAGGCACTGAGCAGGCGAACGATTGGCCCGTAGTGCGCGTGGAAAGCTAAAACCGAAAAAGCTAGCAAGGTTTAGATGTTATATATGTAGGACTTATCCTAGATCTTGCCTGAATCGTCGCTGATTCAGGGTGCTGCTTGAGAGGGCGTTGCCAGACTGCTTGCGCTCAGGCGCGCTGGTCCTGGCTGCAGGTGGGATTGTTGTTTACCGTGAAAAAAACGCGGCAACGCTGTTTCAAACGGTGCCGGGTTCTCGCACCTGACGTGCCTCACCGGGTCGGGGTCAGGATCGTATCCTTCGCCTCTGGCAGCATATCTGGATAGTCCAGCGTGTAGTGCAGACCGCGAGATTCCTTGCGTTCCATGGCAGACCTGATCATCAGTTCGGCAACTTGTGCCAGGTTGCGCAGCTCGATCAGGTCGCGGCTGACTTTATAGTTGCTGTAGAACTCATCAATCTCGTCCAGCAGCAGGCGCACGCGATGTTGTGCGCGTTGCAGGCGCTTGTTGGTGCGCACGATGCCCACGTAGTCCCACATGAATCGCCGTAATTCGTCCCAGTTGTGGGCGATGATCACGTCTTCATCCGAGTCGGTAACCTGGCTGGCGTCCCAGCTCGGCAGGGCCAAGGGTGCGGCAATTTCGGGCAGTTGGGCGAGGATGTCAGCCGCTGCCGACTTGGCGTACACAAAGCATTCCAGCAGAGAGTTGCTGGCCATGCGGTTGGCGCCGTGCAGGCCGGTGAAGCTGGTTTCGCCAATGGCGTACAGGCCGGGCACATCGGTACGGCCGTGTTCGTCGACCATCACCCCGCCGCAGGTATAGTGCGCCGCCGGCACCACCGGGATCGCCTGCCGGGTGATGTCGATGCCAAACCCCAGGCAGCGTTCATAGACCGTCGGGAAGTGGCTTTTGATGAACGTATCGGGCTTATGGCTGATATCCAGATACACGCAATCAATGCCAAGGCGCTTCATTTCATGGTCGATGGCGCGTGCAACGATGTCCCGCGGGGCCAGCTCGCCACGCGGGTCAAACCGATGCATGAAGCGCTCGCCGTTGGGCAGTTTGAGGTGTGCCCCTTCGCCCCGCAGTGCTTCGGTGATCAGAAAACTCTTGGCTTGCGGGTGATACAGGCAGGTGGGGTGGAACTGGTTGAACTCCAGGTTGGCCACCCGGCAGCCGGAGCGCCAGGCCATGGCAATGCCATCACCGCAGGCGCCATCCGGGTTGCTGGTGTACAGATACACCTTGGCAGCACCGCCCGAAGCCAGAATGGTGAAGCGCGAACCGTAGGTGTCGACCTCGCCGGTGGCGCGGTTCAGCACATAGGCGCCCAGGCAGCGATCACCTTCCAGGCCCAGGCGGCGCTCGGTAATCAGATCAACGGCAACCCGTTGCTCAAGCAATTCGATGTTTGTGCGTTTGCGTGCCTGTTCGAGCAATGTCGTGAAAATGGCCGCGCCGGTGGCATCAGCGGCATGGATGATGCGCCGATGGCTGTGGCCGCCTTCACGGGTCAGGTGAAATTCAAAGCCTGGCTGCTCGGGGTCGGCGCAATCGTCGCGGGTGAAGGGTACGCCCTGGTCGATCAGCCACTGGATGGCTTCGCGGCTATGCTCGACGGTAAACCGCACCGCGTCCTCATGGCACAGGCCGCCGCCTGCATTGAGGGTGTCCTCTACGTGGGACTGCACCGTGTCGGTGTCATCCAGCACGGCAGCTACGCCACCCTGTGCCCAGAAAGTCGAGCCATTGGCCAGATCGCCTTTGCTGAGGACCGCTATACGCATGTGGCCGGGTAGTGTGAGCGCCAGGCTCAAACCGGCAGCGCCGCTACCAATCACCAGCACATCATGTTGAAAATGTTGGCTCATTCTTCTGACATCCGCAAAAAAGCGCCCACTAGTATATAGAGGGGGGGATCGGCACAATGGCCGGGCCTTTATGGCATTGTGAAATTACAGCGGGCATGAAGTGTGCCTCAGACTCGATGGGTCTGCATGTCGATTTGCACAATTAATCTGCAAGGGGCGTCAGGGCTCGGGAGAGACTCGAACCTTGATCGGCTTTCGTGGTACCGCTGGGGATGCTTCGAACGAAACATTTGAACTTTTCGTACGGCTCAGCGTTCCATAGAGGGTTGCCCATGAAGCAGGGGAACGGCGTCCAGTTTGATGCGGGGTTGGTTTTTCGACTCGACAGCAGAATTTGGCGACAAGATTATTGACGCAGCCGGCCAGGCCCGAGCTGCGTTTTCGTGCGTGCCAAATCCGAGCGCGCAGGAAACTTGCCAAGGGGGAGAGAACTTTTGCGCAAAGCCCGAGTCTATGTTTGCAAGCCTGATCAATTAGCAAAGCAATCTTCCTCTCGGTCTTATGAGGAGTATTCATGCTAGCCCAGGAAGAGGATCAGCAGCTGGTCGAGCGCGTACAGCGTGGCGATAAGCGCGCATTCGATCTGCTCGTGTTGAAGTATCAGCACAAAATTCTCGGGTTGATCGTGCGTTTCGTGCACGACACCCATGAAGCACAGGACGTTGCTCAAGAAGCCTTTATCAAGGCTTACAGGGCACTAGGTAATTTTCGCGGCGACAGCGCCTTTTATACATGGCTGTACCGCATCGCCATCAATACGGCGAAAAACTATCTGGTATCTCGGGGTCGACGTCCGCCTGATAGTGATGTGAGTTCAGAAGACGCTGAGTTTTACGATGGTGATCACGGTCTGAAAGATCTTGAGTCGCCTGAGCGTGCGCTGCTTCGCGACGAGATCGAGAGCACCGTACATCGCACCATTCAGCTGCTGCCAGAAGATTTGCGAACGGCGTTAACTTTACGTGAATTTGATGGTCTGAGTTATGAGGATATTGCGAGCGTCATGCAATGTCCGGTGGGTACCGTGCGTTCCCGGATTTTCCGGGCTCGGGAAGCCATTGATAAAGCCCTGCAGCCGTTGTTGCAGGAAAACTGAGACAGCGGCGACAGCCAAAGAGAGGAACCGCCATGAGTCGTGAAGCCCTGCAGGAATCGCTGTCCGCAGTGATGGATAACGAAGCGGACGAACTGGAACTACGTCGGGTATTGAGTGCCTTCGACGACACACAAACGCGTGATACCTGGTCCCGTTACCAAGTGGCACGTGCAGTGATGCACAAGGACCTGCTGATTCCGCGCCTGGACATTGCATCCGCAGTTTCGGCCGCGTTGGCCGAAGAGCAAACCCCTGCCAAGGTCGTGCGTGGCCCGTGGCGCAGCATTGGCCGCCTGGCGGTTGCTGCGTCGGTCACTGTTGCTGTTCTGGCGGGTGTAAGGCTGTACAACCAGGATGACATCGTGGGTGCCCAGCTTGCGCAGCAAGATAGCCAGCAGAGCCTGAGTGCTCCGATGGTCAAAGGCCCTGCGGTACTGGCCAACTACAGCGAAAGCTCCGATCCGGCCACCGGCCCGATGGCTAACGGCGTTCTGCAAGGTCAGCCCGGCTGGCAAGATCAGCGTCTGCCAGGTTATCTGCGCCAGCACGCACAGCAAGCGGCGTTGAAAGGTGCTCAAAGCCCTCTGCCGTATGCCCGTGCAGCCAGCCTGGAAAACCGTTAAGGACCATCATGCGCGTCCTACCCCTGTTACCTCTTGTACTCAGTGGCTGGTTTGTTGCCCCTGCACACGCCGATGAAGCCCGTAACTGGCTTGACCGTCTTGGGCAGGCCGAGCAACAGCAAAGCTATCAGGGCACTTTCGTTTACGAACGCAACGGTAGTTTCTCTACCCACAGCGTCTGGCACCTTGTGCAGGACGGGAAAGTTCGTGAACGCTTGCTGCAGCTTGATGGCGCGGCGCAAGAGGTCATTCGTTCCGATGGGCGCGTTGAGTGTGTCACTGGCAAGTTGATTTCGGGCGATGCAGATGTCACCGCCATGGCGGCGAGGCAGCTCGACCCCCAGAAGCTCAATGACTGGTATGCGGTCACAAAAACAGGCGACTCAAGGGTTGCAGGCCGACCGGTAGCAGTGATCTCGCTTGCACCGCGTGACCAGCACCGCTACGGGTTTGAACTGTATCTGGACCGTGAAACCGGTTTACCCCTCAAGTCATTGCTGCTCAATGACAAAGGCCAGTTGCTTGAGCGTTTTCAGTTTATAAGCATTGAAACGACGCCTCCTGATGACGGCGAGCTCAAGCCAGCAGGTCAATGCCGGCCCATAGCTACGGCTGATGCGGCGTCATCTGAGGTCAAGACAGCCCATGTCTGGCATTCCGACTGGTTGCCACCGGGTTTTGAGCAGATCAGCAGCACCGTGCGCATTGATCCCAAGACCAGGTCTGAAGTCACCAGTCTGTTGTTCGACGATGGTTTGACGCGTTTCTCGGTCTTTCTTGAACCCTTGAAGGGCTCGGCAGCGCCTGATGCCCGTGTACAGCTGGGGCCTACCGTAGCCGTCTCGCGGCACCTGACCACCCCGCAGGGTGACATGATGGCCACAGTGGTGGGGGAGATCCCCATGGGCACCGCAGAACGGATTGCGCTTTCAATGCGTGTCGGTAAAGCCGACGCCGAGGCCATGCCCTAGGGATGCGGCGACATGGCGGGTAACAATTTCCGATTTGCCAATTTTTTATCTTTTTATAAAGGTCAAAGCCCTCAAGGGCTTTGGCCTTGTTTGTTTTTCGGTACCTGAAAAACGGTCTATGCTTTGGGCTTGGTTTTTGGTGCCTGTCGCTTAACTCTGCTGTTATTAACGGGAGCTGTATGTCGATGCCTCGATTGAAATCTTATTTACCCATTTTTGCAGCGGTGCTGATGCTTGGGCAGGCAGTACCTGTCATGGCGCAAGCGCAGTTGCCTGACTTCACGCAATTGGTCGAAGAAGCCTCGCCAGCCGTAGTGAATATCAGCACCACGCAAAAGTTGCCGGAACGCCGCGTCTCAAGCATGGGGCAAATGCCCGACCTGGAAGGGTTGCCGCCGGGTCTGCGCGACTTCTTTGAACGCAGCATGCCACCCAGTGGCAAAGGTGGTCGCCAGCGTGAGGCCCAGTCCCTCGGCTCGGGCTTCATCATTTCGCCCGATGGTTACATCCTGACCAATAACCACGTGGTCGCAGATGCAGATGAAATCATCGTGCGCCTGTCCGATCGCAGCGAAATGAAAGCCAAACTGGTGGGCACGGACCCACGTTCCGACGTTGCATTGCTGAAAATCGAAGGCAAAAACCTGCCTGTGCTGAAACTGGGCAAGTCCCAGGACCTCAAGGCCGGCCAATGGGTGGTTGCTATCGGTTCCCCGTTTGGCTTTGACCACACCGTGACCCAGGGCATTATCAGCGCCATCGGTCGCAGCCTGCCAAATGAAAGCTACGTGCCGTTTATCCAGACTGACGTGCCGATCAACCCGGGTAACTCGGGTGGCCCGCTGTTCAACCTGACCGGCGAAGTGGTTGGCATCAACTCGCAAATCTATACCCGCTCGGGCGGGTTTATGGGCGTGTCCTTCGCGATCCCTATCGATGTGGCGATGGACGTTGCCAATCAGCTTAAAGCTGGCGGCAAAGTCAGCCGTGGATGGTTGGGTGTCGTGATTCAGGAGGTCAACAAGGACCTGGCCGAATCGTTCGGTCTGGACAAACCGGCCGGTGCGCTGGTGGCCCAGGTGCTCGATGATGGTCCTGCTGCCAAAGGCGGCCTGCAAGTCGGCGACGTGATCCTGAGCATGAATGGTCAGCCGATCGTCATGTCGGCAGATTTGCCGCATCTGGTGGGCGCACTCAAGGCCGGCAGCAAAGCGTCGCTTGAAGTGATTCGCAACGGCAAGCGCCAAAACCTGGAACTGACCGTAGGCGCTATCCCTGATGAAGGGAAAGAAATGTCTTCACCTACCGGCGCCGAGCAAAGCAGCAATCGTCTGGGCGTGTCCGTGGCGGACTTGAGCGAAGAGCAGAAGAAAGCCAACGACATCAAGGGTGGCGTGATCATCACCGACGTTCAGGACGGCCCGGCTGCCCTGATCGGCCTGCAACCTGGCGACGTGATTACTCACCTGAACAACCAGGCAATTACCAACGGCAAACAGTTCACTGAAATTGCCAAGGCATTGCCGAAGAACCGTTCGGTGTCCATGCGGGTTCTGCGTCAGGGGCGTGCCAGCTTCATTACCTTCAAGCTGGCGGAGTAAGCCGTAAATATCTGTAGCCGCTGGTTGCGTAGCAACCCCTGTTTGAAGATCCTTCGGATCTTGTCGCAGCCTGCGGCAGCGGCTACAGGTTGATTCGCAGCGCAGTAGCAAAAAGCCCGTATCGAGAGATACGGGCTTTTTTTATTTCTTGGGTTTAGGGATGCGCACTAACTGGCTGTTGGAATATATGTCATGCCAGGTACGGTTTTGCTTGTCGAAGATCGACCAGACAAACCCCAGTCCGAGGCACAGCCATGAGCCGATGGAGACGATAAAGCGCAGCAGGGCTTGCCACAGGCTGATGGCCGTACCGTCAGCGTTCTGCACGCGTATGCCCCACACCTGCATGCCCAGGGTTTGCCCGGAGTGGGTCCAGAACTTGGCAAAGAAGCCGAACAGCACAAAAAACAGGATGGTTGAAAGCAGCGGGTCGCCATCGAGGGCGCCTGCTTCAGACAGTGCCCTCATTTTGGCTTCGCCGATAAAGCTCATCATGATCAGCTTGTAGATGAAAGTGGTGACGATCAGCAGGGCAGTACACAGCAGAAAGTCATAAAACATGGCTGCCAGGCGGCGCCCCAGGCCAACGGCGGGAAAATCGCCTTGAGGGCTAAGTGGTTGTTTCGACATGGCAGGGTCTCGTGAAGGAAAAACGCCATCTTACGGAATTACGGCCATAAAAAAGCCTCTGATGTCACCATCAGAGGCTTTTCTGTACGAGATTAAGCTTCTGCTTGAACTTCGTCAGCCTGCAGGCCTTTTTGGCCCTGTACTGAGATGAAGGTCACTTTCTGGCCTTCCTTCAAGCTTTTGAAGCCGTTGCCCTGAATGGCACGGAAGTGCACAAACAGGTCCGGACCGCTTTCCGGGGTGATGAAACCAAACCCCTTCTCGTCGTTAAACCACTTTACGGTACCGCTCTGACGTTGGGACATTTCTTAATTCCTTGACGCTAACAATTAATGACAGCCTCTTTCACATGAAAGAGTACTGGTGCTGGGTTGCAGGAAAGTAAGAGACGCAGAACGGGTGTAGCGAACTTAGAGCTACTGCCCAGGTCACGATTCCAGCGACCCATGCAAACACAGTGGGCAAACTCTACGAAACTGGAATTAAAAAAACAAGCCCTCCGAATAAACCCGCAAAGACGGGTTATTAACATAGATAGCGAAGTTATAAGTGCCGGTTAATCATAGGGAT
>JBILYW010000567.1:0-2944 GCA_044377555.1 Pseudomonas sp. | reverse complement strand
CCGATCGCCAGCGTCAGGGCCTGGCGCCACGCCTGCCAGTCGTTGCCGGCAGGTTCGCGAAATGCCGGCAGGGAATCGAGCAGCGGTTTGACCTGACTGACGGCTACCCCGCGGTTGAGCCACGTCAGAATGTGGCGGATACGCAGGATGTGTTCGGTCGAGAACAGGCGATGGCCCTTGGCCGTGCGATGGGGAATGATCAGACCATACCGCCGTTCCCAGGCGCGCAGGGTCACGGCGTTCACGCCAGTGATGCGGGCCACCTCGCGGATCGGCTGCCAGCCCTCGGCCAGCGCCTTGCTGTAGTCCGCATCGGGGGTGTTGGACATGATCAGGTCGTCATTCATGGTCAGATCGCATTACGCAGGCTGAGGTTTTCCGGGTGCGGCTGCAGATAGACCTGCCTTGAAATGTAGGGAGCCGGGTGCAGGCGAAAGTGATGCTTGAGCAGTGTCAGTGGCACCACCAGCGGCACAATACCGTGCAGGTATTGGGCAATCAGGTGCTGCATTTCCTGTTTGTCTTCGGCGCTGATGGACTGTTTGAGATAACCGCTGATGTGTTGCAGCACATTGGTGTGGGTGCGGCGGGTGGCACATTGCTTGAGGGCTTTCATCAATTCGCTGAAGTACTGCGGTGCGATCTTGCGTGGGTCACTTTTGCCCAGGGTGCCGAGCAGATTGCCCAGGGTTTTGTACTGCGCGGGGTGGTTGGCCATGAGCTGGTATTTGTAGCGGGCATGAAACTCTGTCAGTGAGCGGCGGGTGATGCCCGCGTTGAGCAACGCCTGCCAGGCGCTGTACGCATACACCCGGGTCAGGAAGTTTTCGCGCAGTACGGGGTCGTTCAGGCGGCCGTCTTCTTCTACTGGCAAGTCAGGGTGTGCGGCGCAAAATGCCTGTGCGTAGATCCCGCGCCCGCTCAGCTCGGCGGGGCGCCCGCCGTCCTGATACACCTTGACCCGCTCAAGCCCGCAGGATGGCGATTTCTGCATAAAGATGTAGCCGCAAATATCGGTATGCGCGGCGGCCATCGTCACCCCGTAGTCATATAGCTCCTGGGTCACGTTCAGGGTCGCATCGACACTGCCAACCGCCTGCGGCTGAGCCGGGTCGCCAATCAGCCGGATCGGCTGGCGCGGAATGCCCAGGCCAATGGCGACTTCAGGGCACAAGGGTACAAAATCGAAGTGTTCTCTGAGGGCCTGACTGCACAGCCGCGACTCTTTGTGCCCACCGTTGAAGCGAACTTCTGCTCCCAGCAAGCAGGAGCTGATGGCGATTTTCGGTTTGGTATGAGACGAGACGGTGCTGGCCATGTGATAAACCTCCAAGAATTACTTGTACATCTTTTTATTGATGTACAACTTGGATTCATCATAGGTCTTGCGTTGTACAAGTCAATTACCTTGTACAAGTATTTGAGGTGATGCCGAAAGGATTATTGCCAGCCCATTTTCCATTCGTCCGCATCCTGCAGGCTTTGCCACGTCAAACGCTGATTGCGCTGGGTAAGCACCGCTTGCAGTTCGATATCGAGCACGGTGCCTTCTTCGTCGCAAAACAGCTGGGTGACCAGAAAGTGTTTTTCACGGTTATGCGGCACAGCTGCTGTCCATTTTGACAGCAGCAATTTCCGGGGGGTGATGCGGTTCACTTCAGGTGCTCGATCAGTCGGCGTGCAGCCTCTTGGCCACTCAGCCATGCCCCTTCTACCCGTCCCGACAGGCACCAGTCGCCGCAGGCGTACAGGCCCAGGTCGGCATCGGCCAGGGCTCCCCATTCATGGGCCGCGGCTGGCCGGGCGTAAAGCCAGCGGTGCGCGAGGCTGAAAATCGGGGCGGGGGTGGGGAAGTGCATCAGCTCGGCAAAGGCGCCGTGCAATTGTTCGATGACTGCCTCTTTGGGCAAGTCGAGGTTCTGTTTGCTCCAGGCACTGGTTGCGTGCAAAACCCAGGTGTCGGGCTGGCTGTCACGTCCGGGCTTGCTGCGGTTGCGGGCCAGCCAGTCCAGCGGGCTGCCTTGTACGAAGCAACCTTCCATCGGCGTGTCGAGCGGTGATTCGAAGGCCAGGGCGACTGCCCAGGCAGGTTCCATTTTTACACCGGCAGCGGTACTTGCCAATTTGGGCGCGCTGGCCAGCAGGGAGGTGGCTTGCGGCGCCGGGGTGGCGATGATTACGTGGCTGAAAGGGCCGTGTTCGTCACCGTCGGCGTCCAGCAGGTGCCAATGCTTTTCACCGCGTATCAGGTCAGTGATCTGGCACGAGAAACTCACCGGCAAATGCCCCAGCAGGCCTCGGGTGATGGCGCTCATGCGCGGCTTGCCGACCCAGCGGGTTTGCTCGTCGGGGGAGGGGGTCAGCTGGCCGTTTTTATAGTGGTACAGGTGCGGTTCCCACTCGACGGCCCAGCCTTTGGCTTGCCATTGCTGGACTTCATCGACAAAGCGCCGGTCCCGTGCGGTGAAATACTGAGCCCCCAGGTCCAGTACGCCAACATCACTGCGCTTGCTCGACATGCGCCCGCCGCTGCCACGACTTTTATCGAAAAGATGAACCGCATGCCCTGCATTGTGCAGTGACTTTGCTGCTGCCAGCCCGGCTATGCCGGCGCCAATAATCGCGATAGGTACAGTCATTATGGCCTCGATCTCTGTTTGCACAGACTACGCCGTCGGCAATACCTGTACAATTTTATTTGTTAGTATAGGTTTTAGAGCTTCTTTCAGATCCATGTGGCCTATCCTTAAATCAGGTCGATGACCGATAAAAGGTCTTCATATAAAAATAGACCAGTGCTCCCGATAAAACTCCTTTCGAGGCTCAACTCATGCACATTTTGCTGACCGGCGGTACAGGCTTGATCGGTCGCCAACTCTGTCGTCACTGGCTGGCGCAAGGCCATCGTCTCAGTGTATGGAGCCGGCGCCCCGAGCAAGTGGCC
>JBILYW010000566.1:0-2947 GCA_044377555.1 Pseudomonas sp. | reverse complement strand
GCTGCGCGCAAGGATCAGGTCTACTACGGCGCGCTGGACTTCGACCTCAGCCCCGACACCACCCTCGGGCTGGGCCTGGCCTACGAAGATGTCGACGCCACCCCGTGCTGGGGCGGGCTGCCGCGTTATGCCGATGGCAGTGACCTGAAACTCAAGCGCTCAACCTGCCTCAACACCTCATGGAACAACCAGCGCAGCAAACGCACCACCTGGTTCGGCGACCTCAAGCACCAGATCAACGACGACTGGGCGCTGAAGGTGGCCGGGGTTTACTCCAAAAACACCCAGGACATGGAATACGCCTTCCCCAGCGGCGCGGTGCCCGTGGGCGCCACCAGCACCAACACCCTGATGCTCGGCAGCACCTATGACTACAACCAGACCGACTACGGTTTCGATGCCTACGTTGACGGCAAATTCGACGCCTTTGGCCAGCAGCACGAACTGATCGTGGGCGCCAACGCCAGCCGCTCGCACAAAGATGACTTCTACGCCGTAGCCGCCCTGCCGGAGCGCCAGAATGTGTTCAACCCCAATCACAACCTGCCGCGTCCCGACGAAAGCTATTACCTGGCCAATGCCTCACGGGGTGGCCCGGTGGATATCAAGGTCAAACAATACGGCGCCTACTCCCTCGCCCGCCTGAAACTGGCCGACCCGCTGACCTTCGTGCTGGGTAGCCGGGTGAGCTGGTATGCATCGGAAAACGACGCTGTCTCCTACTGGCGGGGCGAAGGCTCCCCGGTGTATTCCGAGGCCAGGGAAAGCGGCCAGGTCACGCCGTTTGCCGCCTTGCTGTTCGACATCAACGACAACCTGACCACCTATGCCAGCTACACCGATATTTTCACCCCACAGGGCGGCTATCGGACCATCAACGGCACAACCCTCAAGCCCCTGATCGGGCAAAGCTACGAGCTGGGGATCAAGGGCGAATGGTTTAACGGTCGGCTTAACAGCTCGTTCAATCTGTTCCGCACCATTCAGAAGGACGCCGCCCAGACCGACCCCCTATGCCCGGACGGTGGTTGCTCGCTCAACTCCGGCAAGGTTCGGGCCCAGGGTTTTGAAGCGCAAGTCAGCGGTGAAGTGATCGAACGCCTGCAATTGCTTGCCGGCTATACCTACACCCAGACCAAGGTGCTGGAAGATGCCGATACGGCCCAGGATGGCCAGGCCTACAACTCCTATGTACCGCGCCACCTGCTGCGCGTGTGGGGCGATTATGCTCTGACCGGTGCATTGGATCGCGTCACGGTCGGCGCCGGCGTCAATGCCCAGAGCAGCAATTACCGGGTTTCGCCCATCAGCGGCAACGACATTACCCAGGCGGGTTACGCCATATGGAACGGCCGCATCGGCTATCGCATCGACGACACCTGGTCGGTGGCACTGAACGGCAACAACCTGTTCGATAAACGCTACTACGCCACTGTCGGCACCGAAGGGTTCGGCAACTTCTACGGCGAGCCGCGCAACTTCGTCATGTCGCTCAAAGCCGACTTCTGAGGGCACTGCAGCGCAAGCGCCCGGCAGCATCGGGCGCTTGGCTTGCGTTCAGATACGAATAAAAATCCGCTCGGTTCTGCACACTACTGTTGAGTTGCTGTTGGCCCTGGGACACCGGATCGAGCCGTTGACCCTGGCGATTGATCCCCGGCAGGTCTATGGCGCCCACGGGGCCGTGGGCGCCGCCGCATTACTGGCCGCCGTGCGTGATCGCGAAGCGGCCCTCGACCGCCCACTGCGCGATGACGAACTGCAACCCGTGAGCCACTATCTGGTCCGCAACGCCACTTCCGCCACGGCTGAAAACCTGTACCGTGCCCGACGCGACTTTGAACGTGTCGGCAGTCGCATGGAACGCGTGTTCGATGATTACGACATCCTGCTGAGCCCGGTGACTTCGTGCGTCACTCCACTGCTGACGCGGGCCAGCCTGGACCACCGTTATGAGGATTACATCCAGGGCATCCTGGGCAGCATCGGCTACAGCGTGCTGGCCAATGTCAGTGGTCAGCCGTCCATGTCGGTACCGCTGGGCTCCAGCCGTGAGGGGCTACCCGTCGGCATGATGTTCACTGCGGCGCTGTGCCGCGAAGACCTGTTGTTTCAATTGGCCGGACAACTCGAACAGGCCCGCCCCTGGGCTGGCCGACGCGCGCCGCTGTAACGCACTCAACCGATGAACACTGCTTGATGGGATTGAAGTGATGAACACCCAAGTCCGTGGATTTCGCCGTCATTACACCTTGTTTGTGCTGTTCCTGATTTCAGCGGTCAGCCTGATAGACCGTCAGGTCATGGGCGTGGTCATTGAGCCGATCAAAGCCGAGTTCCACGTCTCCGATACCCGGATCGGCCTGCTCACGGGGCTGGCCTTTGCGCTGGTGTACTGCGTGTTTGCGATCCCGCTGGGGCGCTACGCCGACCGCGCTCACCGGCGCAACCTGATCGGCTGGTGCTGCGCGTTCTGGAGCGTGATGGCCATGCTCTGCGGCTTCGCCAGCAACTTCTGGCAACTGGCACTGGCGCGGGTTGGCGTGGCGGTGGGTGAGTCGGGCAGCGGCGCGGCCTCGATGTCGATCATCGCCGACCTCTACCCGCCGCACCAGCGGGCCAAGGCCATCAGCGTGTTCATGCTCGGCGCACCGATCGGTGCACTGCTGGGGATGAGCCTGGGAGCCTATATCGCCTATTACCACGGTTGGCGCGAAGCATTTATCTGGATGGCGATCCCGGGCATTGTTGCCGCGGTGTTGCTGCGCCTGACGGCCACTGAACCGCTGCGCGGGCTCTGGGAAAATGCGCAGCAGGCCCGACCGGCCTTGCCCCACGAAAGCGTGATGCAAGTGATGCGCGTGGCCTGGCAATCAAAGACCTTTGTGCGCATTGCCGTGGCGGGGGCCCTGCTGGCGTTTTCCAGTTACGCCTTCAGCATCTGGAG
>JBILYW010000565.1:0-2950 GCA_044377555.1 Pseudomonas sp. | reverse complement strand
CGCACCTTCGAGCAGATGAGTGAGTTGACCCACGATCAGTTGGTGACGTGCATGGTCGGTCGGGACATTCAGGACATCTACGATTACCGGCCTCGCGAGCACGGTGACGTGGCGCTCAAGGTCGAGGGCCTGCTCGGCCCGGGGCTGCGCGAGCCGGTGAGTTTCGAGGTGCGCCAGGGCGAGATCCTCGGCCTGTTCGGGCTGGTAGGGGCCGGGCGTACCGAGTTGTTGCGCATGCTCAGCGGGCTCACCCGCCATAGCGCCGGGCGTCTTGAACTGCAAGGCGCGCAGCTGACCTTGCGCTCGCCCCGTGATGCGATTGCTGCCGGGGTGCTGCTGTGCCCGGAGGATCGCAAGAAAGAGGGCATCATGCCGCTGGCCAGCGTGGCCGAGAACATCAACATCAGCGCCCGGGGAGCCCACTCGACGTTGGGATGCCTGTTGCGCGGGGTGTGGGAGCGTGGCAACGCCGACAAGCAGATCAAGGCGCTGAAAGTGAAGACCCCAAGCGCGTCACAGAAAATCATGTACCTGTCCGGCGGCAATCAGCAAAAGGCCATTCTCGGGCGCTGGCTGTCGATGCCCATGAAGGTGCTGCTGCTCGACGAGCCGACGCGGGGCATCGATATCGGTGCCAAGGCCGAGATTTACCAGATCATCCACACCCTGGCCGCCAGCGGCATTGCAGTGATCGTCGTGTCCAGCGACCTGATGGAGGTGATGGGTATTTCTGACCGCATCCTGGTGCTCTGTGAAGGGGCGGTGAGCGGCGAGTTGCCCCGCGACCAGGCCAATGAATCCAACCTGTTGCAAATGGCCTTGCCACGCCAACGCGGCTGATGGCGTGAACCCCTGAGAGGTTTTTATGACCGTACAAAATACATCGCTGCCGGCAACCCGTAAAAAACTCGACATGCGGCGCTTTCTCGACGACTGGGTGATGTTGCTGGCAGCGTTTGCGATCTTCCTGCTCTGCACCCTGTTGATCGACAACTTCCTGTCGCCGCTGAACATGCGTGGCCTGGGGCTGGCGATTTCCACCACCGGGATCGCCGCCTGCACCATGCTCTATTGCCTGGCGTCGGGGCATTTCGACCTGTCTGTCGGCTCGGTCATTGCGTGCTCCGGGGTCGTGGCCGCAGTGGTCATGCGCGACACCGACAGCGTGTTCCTGGGTGTCAGCGCGGCGCTGGCGATGGGGCTGATTGTCGGCCTGATCAACGGCATCGTCATCGCCAAGCTGCGGGTCAATGCGTTGATTACGACACTGGCGACCATGCAGATCGTGCGTGGCCTGGCGTACATCTTTGCCAACGGCAAGGCGGTGGGGGTGTCCCAGGAGTCGTTCTTCGTCTTTGGCAACGGCCAGTTGTTCGGCGTACCGGTGCCGATCCTGATCACCATTGTGTGCTTCCTGTTTTTCGGCTGGCTGCTCAACTACACCACCTACGGGCGCAACACCATGGCCATTGGCGGCAACCCGGAAGCGGCGCTGTTGGCGGGGGTCAATGTCGACCGCACCAAAATCATCATCTTCGCCGTCCACGGGCTGATCGGTGCACTGGCCGGGGTGATCCTCGCGTCGCGCATGACTTCGGGCCAGCCGATGATTGGCCAGGGGTTTGAGCTGACCGTGATTTCGGCCTGCGTGCTGGGCGGCGTGTCGCTGAGCGGGGGGGTAGGGATGATCCGGCACGTGATTGCCGGGGTACTGATCCTGGCCATCATCGAAAACGCAATGAACCTTAAAAACATCGATACCTTCTACCAGTACGTGATCCGTGGCTCGATCCTGTTGCTGGCAGTCGTTATTGATCGGTTGAAGCAGCGCTGACCCCCTGAGGTTTGGTTTTTCAGGGTTTAATTTCCCTATATATGAGACTGCAATTTATATATTGAGATTTGCGTGATCTAAGGTTTATAGTCGCCTGCACTGATTCACAGCATTCACTGCTAAAAACAAAACAGGTGAAGCGATGCAGGCGCAATTGATCGCGCTCGATTGGGGGACTACCTCCCTTCGTGCTTATTTACTCGGCCCCGCCGGGCAGGTGCTGAAAATGCGCTCGCTGGCCTGCGGGATCATGCAGCTACCGGGCACGCCCCGGTTCGTTGCCGGTCACTGGTGCACTGACGGCTTTGAACTGGCCTTCGATGATGCGTGCGGCGACTGGCTGCAGGCTCAACCCGGCCTTGCGGTGATCGCCTGTGGCATGGTCGGCAGCGCTCAAGGCTGGCGCGAAGCCCCTTACCGCGAAACCCCCGCCAGCCTCCCGGCATTGAGCACCGCCTTGCAGGTCGTGCGCAGTGTGCGCGGTGTCGATGTGCACATCGTTCCCGGCGTGATTGAGCACTCGACCTTGCCCAATGTGATGCGCGGCGAAGAAACCCAGGTGCTGGGCGTGCTGCACACCCATTCTCACCTCAACGATTGCCTGATCGGCCTGCCTGGCAGCCATTCCAAATGGGTGCAGGTACAGGACAGCTGCCTGGTGCATTTCGATACCTTCATGACCGGCGAGCTTTACGCCGCCGTTTGCGAACACACGATCCTGGGCCGTACCCAGCAACAAGCTGCGCAGTTTGATGCGTCGGCATTCGAGCGCGGAGTGGAGGTGGCGTTGTCGCCGGTCGGTCAACTCGGCCCGCTGTCGACCTTGTTCAGTGCCCGCACCCTGGGCCTGACCGGGCAACTGAGCCCCACACAGCAACCCGACTACGTGTCCGGCCTGCTGATCGGCCATGAGCTGTCAGCGCTGAGCACTGCGCTGCGCCAACGCCTGGGCGGGCAACCGCTGCCCGCGATCATTCTGATCGGTAACCCCCAACTCTGTGAGCGTTACCAGCGAGCGCTGGGCGCCTGCGGGTTTACCGATGTGAGCCTGGCAGAACAGGCCACCGAACAGGGTTTATGGCACCTGGCCCAAGCGGCGGGGTTACTCCAACACAC
>JBILYW010000564.1:0-2951 GCA_044377555.1 Pseudomonas sp. | reverse complement strand
CATCGATGCGCCCGTGCAAGGTGCGGCCCTGCACCGTGCTCACCTCCACGCGCCCCAGCCAGCGCTGCGGATACGCGCCGTCGACTTCCTCGTCCAGCACCATGCGCACCTTTGAGCAAAAATCGGCAATGCGCGGATCGGTCAGCGCATGCTGGTGGAACTCGGGCAAGCCGGCCTTGCCGTAAACGGCGATCAGGCCCAGTACGGTGCCCATGGAGAACTTGGCCTGGTGGACGGTCTGCGGCACCTGCACGCGCCCCAACACGTCGATGGCGCCCTGATGGACCCGTGTGGTGACGCTTGCAATGTCCTGGGCCCGCAGTTGCCCGCGCTGCATCAATTCCAGCAAAGCGTCCGCCGCCGGGTGCGTGTGGCGGCACGAAGCGTGAAACTTGAACGAGGTTTCAGTCAGCGCCCAGCGACTGCCCAGGCGGTCGGACAGGCAGGCCGCAGTAGCGTCGCTGGACATGCCGGCGGCCATGCCCTGCTCGCCTTCCAGAATGTTTTTCGCGCCGCTCAACCCTTCGGCGGTCAGGTAGGCGGCCAGCAGACCATCGGCGGCGGCCTTGGCGGTATGCAACTGCTTGGAATCGGCCGCATCCCGCAGAAACTCCCACAGGCCGGCGGCCTGGGTGCCCGCGCTGCCGAGCACATTGGTGAACTGCTCCTGGTTGAAGTCCATCAGTTTGCCGACCCCGACCGCCGCTGCCAGGGTGCCCACCGTGGCGGTGGTGTGGAAAATGCGGTAGTGCGAGCGGCCAAGGAACTCGCCGATGCGAATACCGGCTTCGTACCCGGCAACGGCGGCAACGATCAGTTCGCGGCCGGTTTTGCCCAGGTCCTGGGCGGCAGCCAGCACGGCCGGGAACACCACCGTCGCCGGGTGCAGCACGGAGCTGTTGTGCAGGTCGTCCTGCTCCACCAGATGCGAGCTGGCACCATTGACCAACGCAGCGAAATACGCCGAGCTGGACGTGCCGTTGACCAGGATGCCGGCCGGCCCGCTGGCCGGGCCCATCTTCGCCGCATAACGCTCGAACAACGGGATCGGATGCGAACCCTGGCTGGCCAGGGCCGAGCCCAGCCAGTCAAGAAACAGCTCTTCGGTACGGCTGACAACGGCTTCGGGCAACTGCTCGTAATGCAGGCTGGCCAGAAAAGCCGTGAGCGCTTGAGTGTGCTGACTCATGCAGCGTTCTCCATTGCGTTGGAAAGCTCGATCAGATTGAGGTCCGGGTCATGCAGGTAAATCGAGCGGATCGGCCCTTGGGCTCCCGTGCGCATGACCGGGCCTTCAAGAATGTCCACGCCCTGGGCGTGCAGTAGCTCGATCACGGTTGCCAGCGGGGTATTGACGATAAAGCACAAATCCGCCGAACCCGGCAGCGGATGCGTTGCTTTGGGCTCGAATTCGGCTCCAACCTGGTGCAGGTTGATTTTTTGCTGGCCGAACGCAAGGGCGTGGCGCCCCTGACCGAACACCAGCGTCTTCATGCCCAGTACACGGCTGTAGAAATCAAGACTTTGGGGGATGTCACGCACCGTGAGAACCAGGTGGTCGAGATGACTGATCTGCATGCTCAATCTCCGTTTGGGTGCCGGACTTGAATCCGGATCAATGCTTAGAAAGAACGCGGCAACTCGAGCAGATGCTCGGCCACGTAGGACAGGATCAGGTTGGTGGAAATGGGCGCCACCTGGTACAGACGGGTCTCGCGGAACTTGCGTTCCACGTCGTATTCAGTGGCAAAGCCGAAGCCGCCGTGGGTCTGCAGGCAGGCGTTGGCCGCCTCCCAGCTGGCTTTGGCCGCCAGGTACTTGGCCATGTTGGCCGCCGCGCCGGCGCTGCGCCCGCTGTCGTATTCCTCGCAAGCGCGCCAGCGCATCAGGTCGGCGGCCTCCAGCTCGATGTGGGCTTCGGCGATCGGGAACTGCACACCCTGGTTCTGCCCGATCGGGCGCCCGAACACCACCCGTTCACGGGCGTACTGCGCGGACTTTTCATTGAACCAGCGACCGTCACCGATGCACTCGGCGGCGATCAGCGTACGCTCGGCATTGAGCCCGTCGAGAATGTAGCGAAAGCCCTTGCCCTCTTCGCCGATAAGGCTGCTGGCCGGGATGTGCAGGTTGTCGAAGAACAGCTCGTTGGTCTCGTGATTGACCATGTTGGCAATCGGCTGCACGGTCATGCCGTTGCCGATGGCCTCGCGCAGATCGACCAGGAAGATCGACATGCCGTCGACTTTTTTCTCCACCTGCGCCAGCGGCGTGGTGCGGGCCAGCAGGATCATCAGGTCCGAGTGCTGAACCCGCGAGATCCAGACCTTCTGGCCGTTGATCACGTAACTGTCGCCCTGGCGCACGGCGGTGGTCTTGATCCTGGTGGTGTCGGTGCCGGTGGTCGGCTCGGTCACGCCCATGGACTGCAGGCGCAACTCGCCGCTGGCCAGTCTGGGCAGGTAGTAGCGCTTCTGCTCCTCACTGCCGTGGCGCAGCAACGTAAACATGTTGTACATCTGGCCATGCACGGTGCCGGAGTTGCCGCCGCAGTGGTTCACCTCTTCCAGAATCACCGACGCTTCGGCCAGCCCGAGGCCGGAGCCGCCGTACGCTTCAGGGATCATCGCCGACAGCCAGCCGGCTTCGGTCATGGCCGCGACAAAGGCTTCAGGGAAGCCCTTTTCTTCGTCGATCTTGCGCCAGTATTGCGCAGGGAACTCGGCGCACAGGGCGCGCACGCCTTCGCGAATGGCGTTGTAGTCTTCGTTCAGATACGGATTCATTTCAGATCCTTGTTGTCGGTATCGTGCTCAATGCCACCGGGGCCCGTCAGTCGAATGTCACTTCGGCCTGCTGGGCGACACCTTCTGCATTACCGGCCCACAGCTCGGCCTTGCCCGCCACTGCGACACGGCCGCCCACCTCGAAGGGATGCGGCGCAATCAACG
>JBILYW010000563.1:0-2954 GCA_044377555.1 Pseudomonas sp. | reverse complement strand
GACCGATAAGCGGGATCATCGCTTCTGCGAGTGCTTCACGGTCGATCCACTCACCAAGACACTGGTCGGGCTTCTGAGTCACGGGAACCTTCCACATGTAGGGGCTGAAAAAAGGGGCTACATTATGCCGCCGTGCCCATGCAGGGGCAATGCACGCCTGTCACACACCGTAACTGAAACGATTAAGCACCAGTAAATATAGGCGAATATTTTTTTAACATCCGCTATTTCAGGGGCCTGCAACCCTTGAGCAGCCCCTCTGGCGCCCCCATGCTGGATTTCATACGCTGAATTCAACACGGCTTAAAGACTGCAACTGACAGCCAGCCCCTTGGCCCGTTACAATTGCCGACTTTGTCGCAACGCTTGGAGCTCAACCTTCCGTGCCCGTCCTGCGTCTACCGAAACTCCCTGCCACGGCAGGTAAACAGCACTGGGGCAACCTGCCCGGTGCCGCCCTGAGCCTCGCGATTGCCGAGGCCGCCAGCGCCGCCAAGCGCTTCACCCTGCTCCTGACCGCCGACAGCCAGAGCGCTGAACGCCTTGAGCAAGAACTGAGGTTTTTTGCGCCCCAGTTGCCGGTGCTGCACTTCCCGGACTGGGAAACCCTGCCCTACGACCTGTTCTCGCCGCACCAGGACATCATTTCCCAGCGTATCGCCAGCCTGTACCGGCTGCCGGAGTTGAGTCATGGCGTTTTGGTAGTGCCCATTACCACCGCCCTACATCGTCTGGCGCCCACCAAGTTTCTGCTCGGCAGCAGCCTGGTGCTGGATATCGGCCAGAAGCTGGATGTGGAGCAGATGCGCACCCGGCTTGAGGCCAGTGGTTATCGCTGCGTCGATACGGTTTATGAGCATGGCGAATTCGCCGTACGTGGCGCGCTGATCGATCTGTTCCCGATGGGCAGCAAACTGCCGTACCGGATCGACCTGTTCGACGACGAAATCGAGACCCTGCGCACCTTCGACCCGGAAAACCAGCGCTCGATCGACAAGGTCGAATCGGTACGCCTGCTGCCGGCTCGCGAGTTTCCGCTGCAAAAAGACGCCGTGACCCGCTTCAAGGCCCGTTTCCGTGAGCGCTTTGATGTCGACTTCCGCCGCTGCCCGATCTTTCAGGACTTGACCAGCGGGATCACACCCGCGGGCATCGAGTACTACCTGCCGCTGTTTTTCGACGAAACCTCGACCCTGTTCGACTACCTGCCGGGGGACACACAAGTGTTCTCGCTGCCAGGCATCGAGCAGGCGGCCGAGAATTTCTGGTCTGACGTGCGCAACCGCTACGAAGAGCGCCGCATCGACCCGTCGCGCCCGTTGCTGCCGCCTGCCGAGCTGTTCCTGCCGGTGGATGACTGCTTCGCCCGCCTGAAAAACTGGCCACGGGTAGTGGTCAGCCAGGACGACGTCGACACCGGCAGCAGCCGCGAACGCTTCCCGGCCCAGCCACTGCCGAACCTGGCGATTGAGGCCAAGGCCAATCAGCCGCTGGCTGCCCTGTCCGGCTTTCTTGAGCAGTTTGATGGTCGCGTGCTGTTTACCGCCGAATCGGCCGGTCGCCGCGAAGTGCTGCTCGAACTGCTCGAACGCCTCAAGCTGCGTCCCAAAACGGTCGACAGCTGGCCCGATTTCGTCGCCAGCAAGCATCGCCTGGCAATCACCATTGCCCCCCTGGATGAAGGCCTGCTGCTGGACGATCCGGCGCTGGCACTGATCGCCGAAAGCCCGTTATTCGGCCAGCGCGTGATGCAGCGTCGGCGCCGCGAAAAACGCACCGATGCCAACAACGATGCGGTCATCAAGAACCTCACCGAACTGCGCGAAGGCGCGCCCGTGGTCCACATTGACCACGGTGTGGGCCGCTATCAAGGGCTGGCGACGCTGGAAGTCGACAACCAGGTAGCCGAGTTCCTGACCCTGGAGTACGCCGAGGGCGCCAAGCTCTACGTGCCCGTGGCCAACCTGCACCTGATCGCCCGCTACACCGGCAGCGACGACGAACTGGCGCCGCTGCATCGCCTGGGCTCGGAAACCTGGCAAAAAGCCAAGCGTAAAGCTGCCGAACAAGTGCGTGACGTGGCGGCAGAACTGCTCGACATTTATGCCCGTCGCGCCGCCCGCGAAGGCTATGCCTTCGCCGACCCGAAGGCGGATTACGCCACCTTCAGTGCCGGTTTCCCGTTTGAAGAAACCCCGGACCAGCAAACCACCATCGAAGCCGTGCGCGCCGACATGTTGTCGCCCAAGCCGATGGACCGACTGGTGTGCGGCGACGTGGGCTTCGGCAAAACCGAAGTGGCCATGCGTGCTGCATTCATTGCCGTGCATGGCGGTCGCCAGGTGGCCATTCTGGTACCCACCACCCTGCTCGCCCAGCAGCACTACAACAGCTTCCGCGACCGCTTTGCCGACTGGCC
This sequence comes from Pseudomonas sp., assembly GCA_044377555.1. Lineage (GTDB taxonomy): Bacteria > Pseudomonadota > Gammaproteobacteria > Pseudomonadales > Pseudomonadaceae > Aquipseudomonas. The sequence goes on along the minus strand of JBILYW010000563.1, from coordinate 535 downwards.
GGTAACCGTTGAGGTGATGAGCCGCTTCAAGTCTGCCAAAGAGATCAATGCCGCCGTGGCCGACCTGGCCGAAGGCAAGATCGACATCGTGATCGGTACCCACAAGCTGCTGCAAGACGACGTCAAGATCAAGAATCTGGGCCTGGTGATCATCGACGAAGAACACCGCTTCGGGGTTCGCCAGAAAGAACAGCTCAAGGCGCTGCGCAGCGAGGTCGACATTCTGACCCTTACCGCAACGCCGATCCCGCGCACACTGAACATGGCCGTGTCGGGCATGCGCGACCTGTCGATCATCGCCACGCCGCCGGCGCGCCGGTTGTCGGTGCGCACCTTTGTCATGGAACAGAACAAAAGCACGGTCAAAGAGGCCCTGCTGCGTGAATTGCTGCGCGGCGGGCAGGTTTACTACCTGCACAACGACGTCAAGACCATCGAGAAATGCGCTGCCGAACTGGCCGAACTGGTACCGGAAGCACGGATCGGCATCGGCCACGGCCAGATGCGCGAACGCGAACTCGAACAGGTGATGAGC
>JBILYW010000562.1:0-2955 GCA_044377555.1 Pseudomonas sp. | reverse complement strand
GCATGCGCCGCCTGACCACCACTTACGGCGATCTGGGCGACCAGAGCAGCAAGCACATCACCTGGGCCGGGGTATCGTGGAGCGGTGTACCCGAGATCACCAGCAATCTGTATGCAGCCCAATTGCAAGACATCTGGAACCAGTACTACTACGACCTGGATTACACCTATGCGCTGAGCGACAGCATCAGCCTGAACCCCGGCCTGCACTTCTATCACACCCAGGACACCGGCAAGGCGCTGCTGGGGGACATCGACAACAACACCTTCAGCCTGCACTTTGCAGTCGGCGTGGACGGGCACAAGGTGACGGCGGTTTACCAGCGGGTCAACGGCAACACGCCCTTTGACTACCTCTACCAGGGCGACAGCGTTTACCTCGACAACTCACAGCAGTACTCGGACTTCAACGGCCCGAACGAGCGCTCCTGGAAGCTGCAATACGAATATGACTTTGCCGGGATCGGCATCGCCGGCCTGACGGGCAGTGCCTCGTACTCACGCGGGGAGCTGGATCTGACCAAGGCTGATTCCAACAGCATCGGCTACAGCAACTGGTACAACCCCGAGGGCAAGAACGCCCACCACTGGGAGCGCGACCTGGGGCTCAAATACGTGATCCAGGAAGGCAAGGCCAAGGACCTGGCGGTGAGTCTGCGCTGGGCCACGAACCGCGGAAATACCGCGTACCAGAGCGTTGACAACGATGTCGATGAGTATCGGGTGATCGTCGACTATCCTATTGATGTGTTTTAATCCGTGACCATAAGGCCAGCTTTTTAGCTGGCCTTATCTCTGTAAGGCGACACCTTATGGCTGGGCACGATTCGTATCTGTGAGGGTAAGGCCATTCCATTCTCCACGCGAACACACATCATCACTCGGCGCAGGCTGGTCGGGGCCAGCGCCCTCTCGGTGGTTGCCATTCTCAGCATCGTTGGCTATTTACTGGTCCGGGAGTACCGCAACACTGAAGAGGATGCTGCACGCTCGGCCCTGAACATCGTGCAACTGATCAGCCGTGATATCCGCAACACCCTCTCGATCTATGACTCCGCGCTCATCAACCTGGTCAATCTGGTGCAAAGCCAGGCACTGGCCTCGCTCTCACCACAGACGCAACAGCCATTGCTCTTCGACAGAGCCTCCGAGGCGCCGTCCAATGCCGGGTTCTTTGTGCTGGATGCCAAGGGCAAGCTGATTGCCAGCTCTCGCCCGGGCACACCCTCACTGGACAATGCCAGCCAGCAACCCTGGTTCAAGGCTCATAGCAAGGTGCAAAGCGACAAGATTTTCATCAGCCGCCCCGTCCTCACCAATCAGTCCACCAATGACTGGACCCTGCTGCTGAGCCGAAGAATCTCTGCCCCGGACGGCTCGTTCGGGGGCGTTGTCGTGGCCCAGATGAGAATGGCCTACTTCCAGAACCTGTTCCGCGGCCTGGACCTGGGACCAACCGGCAACATCAGCCTGGTCAGTACGGACGGCATCTTGCTGATTCAGTACCCGGCGACCGACAAAACCTTTACCGGTCAGGACCTGAGTGAGCGGCCGATATTTTTGCGCTTTCTCAATGAGCGCTATGGCAGCTTTACCGCCATGTCCGGGCTCTATCACCTGGAGCGACTGTACAACTTTGCCCAGATCAGCGACTTGCCCATGGTGGTCGTGGTTGCCTTGTCGACCGAGCATATTTTCAGCAACTGGCGCCACACCGCCGCCCTGATCGGCACTGCAACCCTGCTGCTGTGCCTGGGCATGCTGTGGCTCACCTGGATGCTGACGCGCGAGCTGCGCCTGCGCCAACAGGCCGAACGCGAACTTGCCGCCCTGGCTGCAACCGACCCGCTGACCGGGCTGGCCAATCGCCGGATGCTGGACACCACCCTGGATCTGGAATGGCGGCGCGCACAACGCTCCGGCGCGCCGCTGTCGCTGATGATGATTGATGTCGACCACTTCAAGGCCTTCAACGACAACTACGGCCACCAGGCCGGAGACGAGGCCCTGCGCCAGGTGGCGCAGCAGATCAAGGCTCATGTCCGCCGCCCCGCCGACCTGGCCGCTCGCTATGGGGGCGAAGAGTTTGCCGTGGTCCTCACAGAAACCGATGCGGCGGGCACCCGGCTGCTGGCGGAGAAAATTCGGGCAGCTGTCGAGCAGATGGAGCCTGCCAACCCGCATACCACCAGGCTCACGGTCAGCGTGGGCACCTGTTCCCGCTACGCCAAGCCCGGTGACAACCAGGAAGAACTGCTCAGCACCGCCGACAGGGCCCTTTATCAGGCCAAGAAACGTGGGCGCAATCGGGTCATGGAGATCAATGAAACCGGGCTTAACGCGCTAAAACCCAAACCCGCGCCATAAAAAAAGGCCACCCGGAGGTGGCCTTCAAAAACTAGAGAAAGAAGTTTTACTTAAACTGCCGCAACCGGACGCATGTACGAGATCGGTGCAGTGCTGGCATCTTCAAAGGTCACGACTTCCCACGCATCGGTCTGCTCAAGCAGCTTGCGAATCAGCTGGTTGTTCAGTGCATGGCCAGACTTGAAGCCCTTGAACTCACCAATCAGGCTGTTGCCCAACAGGTAGAGGTCGCCAATGGCGTCGAGGATCTTGTGCTTCACGAATTCGTCTTCATAGCGAAGGCCGTCTTCGTTCAGTACACCATCCGCATCGACCACGATCGCGTTTTCAACGCTACCGCCGAGTGCGAGGTTGTGCTTGCGCAGGTACTCGATATCACTCATGAAACCAAAAGTACGCGCGCGGCTGACTTCTTTTACAAACGAAGTGCTTGAGAAATCCACGGTCGCGCTTTGGGTGCGATTACGGAAAACCGGGTGATCGAAATCGATCTCGAAGCTCACCTTGAAGCCTTCGAAAGGGACGAAAGTGGCGCGCTTGTCGCCATCTTCCACTGTCACTTCCCGCAGGATACGGATGAACTTCTTCG
>JBILYW010000561.1:0-2956 GCA_044377555.1 Pseudomonas sp. | reverse complement strand
TGGCGCATGCCCTGGGTAGGGTTATGCAGCTCCCAGAACATTGCCAGCAATTGCTTGTAGCTCACGACCTCTGGTTCGTAGACCACCAGCACGACTTCGGTATGGCCGGTCAGGCCCGAGCAGACTTCTTCGTAGGTCGGGTTCGGCGTGTAGCCGCCGGCGTAGCCTGCAACGGTGCTGATCACGCCCTCGCGTTCCCAGAACTTGCGTTCTGCGCCCCAAAAGCAGCCCAGACCAAAAATCGCAAAGTCCACATTTTTCGTGAATGGGCCCAGTAGCGGCTCGCCGGTGACGTAGTGGGTTTCCGGCAGCTGTACGTGGGTGTCGCGGCCCGGCAGGGCTTGTTCTTTAGTGGGTAGCACGTTTTTATTCACCAGGATTTCCGAGCGCAAGACCATGTTTCAAGTCCTCTCAGTCAGAGTGTAGGAAGTCAGACCGTAGTGTGCCCTAGTGTTACAGCGCTGTCAGGCCAGGGGGCCACGGGGGTAGCGTTTGAGCTTTTCTATCAACTCGCTGCCGGGGATCGGGCGGTCGAACAGATAGCCCTGGCCCACATCACAGCGATGGCGGCGCAGGAATGCCAACTGTGCAGCGGTTTCGATGCCCTCGGCAACCACTTTGAGCTTGAGGTTGTGGGCCATGGCGATCACGGCAGAGGTGATCTCCATGTCGTTCTGGTTATCAGGGATGTCTTTGATAAAGCTGCGGTCGATTTTGATGATGTCGATCGGGAATTTTTTCAAGTAGCTGAGCGAAGAGTAGCCGGTGCCAAAATCGTCCATGGCCAGGGTCAGGCCGAGTTTTTTCAACTGGTCGAGCTGCAGGCGGGTGTCGTCGGTGGCTTCCAGCAACAATCCTTCGGTCAGTTCCAGCTCCAGCAGGGTGGCCGGTAGCCGCTCTTCCTTGAGGATGCTGGCAATCGATGCCACCAGATCCGGGTCCGAAAACTGCTTGGGCGAGACGTTGATTGCCACTTGCAGGTTGCCCAGCCCGGCCACGCTCAGTTGCTTGCTCATGCGGCAGGCCTGGCGGGCGACCCATTTGCCGATGGGGATAATCAGCCCGGTTTCTTCGGCCACGCTGATGAACTGGTCGGGGCGGATCATCCCGTTTTTGGGATGGTTCCAGCGCAGCAGGGCTTCCATGCCCAGAAGTCGCCCGGTGCGCAGGCAGAGCTTTGGCTGATAGAACACTTCGAGTTCGTTTTGCGTCAGGGCACGGCGCAGGTTGTTTTCGACAAACAGCTTGTAGCTGGCCTCGGCGTTCAGCGCTTCAGTAAACACCTGGACCTGATGCTTGCCGCAGGCTTTGGCCTTGTGCAGCGCGAGCCCTGCGTTGCGCATCAGGGTTTGCGGGTCGCGCCCGTGCAAGGGCGCGCAGGCAACGCCCACCGAGCCGGTGACGCTGATGAGCTGGTTGTCGACGAACATCGGCTTGTCGAGAGTCATCAGCAGTTGGCTGGCAATTTTCTGTCCGCTTGCCAGGTCGGTGTCGTCGAGCAATACCGCGAATTCGTTACTGGCAAATCGCGCCAGGCCGTCGCCGGGGCTCAGACTGTTGCGCAGGCGGCGGGCCAGGCTGATCAGCAGCTTGTCGCCGGTCTGGTGGCCGAGGCTGTCATTGATGCGCTTGAAGTTGTCGATGTCCACCAGCAGCAGGCAGACCGGTGTGCTGCTGTTGCGGGCGAAACGCTCGTCGAGGTTGCGGATAAAGGCCGGGCGATTGCCCAGGTTGGTCAGGTTGTCGGTGTACGCCAGGCGCTCAATGCGTTGCTGGGCCAGCTTGGCATCGGTGATGTCTTCGTAAATGCCGATGTAGTGGGTCAGCTCCCGATTGTCGCCATACACCTTGGAAATCGACATCTGGCCCCAGTACGGCTCCAGATTTTTGCGCCGGCTTTTGAATTCGCCCTGCCAGCTATTGCCTTTGCTCAGGCTTGAGTGGGCATCAAAGAGTAACTCGCTGAGGTTTTCCAGCGCTGGCAGCTCTGACAGCTTGTGGCCCTGGACTTCCTCGGTGCTGTACTGGGTGATGGCTGTGAAACTGGCGTTCACGTACTCCACCACACCGTTGCAGTTGACCAGCAAAAAGGCGTTGGCGCTTTGTTCCACTGCACGCTGGAACAGGTGCAGGGCGTTGGTGGCCGTGCGTCGTTTGTGATTGTTGATGACCTGGGCAAACTGGTCGGCCAGCTCGCCGGCAAAGGCAATTTCGTCCGCCTGCCAGATACGGGTTTTGCCGATCTGTTCGAGACACAGAACGCCGACCACCTGACCATCGATACGGATACTGGCATCGAGCATTGCATTGACTTCGCGTCGACCCATGCTGGCGACCAGCTCACGGGTGCGCGGGTCGCGGCTGGCGTTCTGCGCGTCGATAGAGCGGCTGGTGTGCAGGGCTTCGAGGTAGTCGGGGAACAGGCTGACGTCGAAGACAGCCTGGGCAGTGTGGGTCTGGGTATCGCGCTGAAAGGCCGACACGGGCAGTAGCTGATTGGCCTCAAGGTTCCACAGGCTGGCTGCGTCGATCTGATAGATATCACAGGCGCTGCGGGTGATCAGCTCGGCGGCTTCTTGCAGTGAGTTGTGCTGGCTGTACCTGTGACGGGCCAGGCGCAGGATCAGGTCCTGCTGGGCCCGTCCGCGCTCCAGGTGCAGGAGCTGTTCTTGCTGGGTACGCTGGTTGAGCGCCAGGGCAATTTGCAGGCGGCTGTTCTGGGTTTCGAGCTCGGCCACCGGGGCAGGCAACGGGTTGGTCGCGATGTCTTCAATCACCAGGAGGTAGCCGCGCAACAGGTGACGGTTGTGCTGTTTGTAAGCCTCGCCTAGCTCCATCAGGTTTAGCGGTCCACGGGCCGTGTGCAGGGTGTAATGCACGACGTAGTGGGGGCTGGCCCGCAGCTGGTGCTCAATGGCATCGTGCAGGCGATAGCGCGCCTGGGGCTCCATCAAGC
>JBILYW010000076.1:0-9054 GCA_044377555.1 Pseudomonas sp. | reverse complement strand
TCGCCAGATGCCCGGCATTGCCGAACGAGGCGCCCTGGCCGGGCTCCTCCCGGTCGAGGACGACTACCCGCAGGCCCTGGCGTGCCAGTTGCAGGGCGCAGGCGACGCCGATGATGCCGGCGCCCACCACCGCAATGTCCGCACCCTCGTGCGGACTGTTTGACGCGACGTGATCAGGCATTTTCCAGTACTTCTCTCTGACCATCGAGCAGGCGGCGCAGTTGCAGAGGGTTGGTGTGCTTGAGCGCGGTCGGCAACAAGCTGTCCGGGAAGTCCTGGTAGCAGACCGGGCGCAGGAAACGCAGGATCGCCGCGGTGCCGACCGAGGTGGTGCGCGTGTCCGAAGTCGCCGGGAACGGGCCGCCGTGAACCATGGCATCACACACTTCAACCCCCGTCGGCCAGCCATTGACCAGCAGGCGACCGGCCTTGCGTTCCAGCACCGGGAGCAAGGCCCTGGCACTCTCAAGGTCTGCATCATCCAGTTGCAGGGTGATGGTCAGCTGGCCTTCCAGATGCTCAAGCACCTGACGGATCTCGTGGTCATCCGCGCATTGCACCACCAGCGACGCAGCACCGAAGATCTCGGCTTGCAACGCCGCGTCGGCGAGGAAGTCCCTGGCCTGGGCCACGAACAGATGGGGCTGGCACTGATTCGGCGTGTTGCCCCGCACACCGGCGGCAACTTCCTGGGCGCTGGTCAGTTCCAGCAATGAGCCGACACCCGCTTCGTACGCCTGGTAAATCCCGGGGGTAAGCATGGTCTGCGCCTGGCTGCGCTGGACGAGGTCGGCAGCGGCGCTGATGAATTGATCCAGCGCCGGGCCCTGGCGGGCAATGACCAGCCCCGGGTTGGTGCAGAACTGGCCGGCGCCCTGGGTCAGGGAGGCAACGAAGCCTTGTGCCAGTGATTCGCCGCGCGCCTGCAGGGCGGCGGGGAAGAGTAATACCGGGTTGATCGAACTCATTTCCGCATACACCGGGATGGGTTCCGGGCGCGCTGCTGCGGCTTTGCACAGGGCGATACCGCCACTGCGCGAACCGGTGAAACCCACGGCCTTGATGCGCGGGTCGGTGACCAGGGCAATCCCCACTTCGCGGCCTGAGCCGAACAGCAGTGAAAAGACACCGGCGTGCAGGCCGGTTTTTTTCACCGCGCGGGCGATCGCGTGGCCTACCAGTTCGCTGGTACCGGGGTGGGCGCTGTGGGCTTTGACGATCACCGGGCAACCGGCCGCCAGTGCCGATGCGGTGTCGCCACCGGCCACCGAGAAGGCCAGCGGGAAGTTGCTGGCGCCGAATACGGCCACCGGCCCCAGCGGTACCTGGCGTTGGCGCAGGTCGGAACGCGGCAGGGGCTGGCGCTCAGGCAGTGCGGTGTCGATCCGTACATCCAGCCATTCACCGGCACGCACGGTGCGGGCAAAGGTGCGCAGTTGATGGCAGGTGCGGCCGCGTTCACCCAGGATGCGCGGGCGTGGCAGGCCGGACTCGCTGACGGCGCGGTCGATCAGCTCATCGCCGATGGCTTCGATTTCATCGGCGATGGTTTCAAGGAAAGTGGCACGAGCCGCCAGTGGCATCTCGCGAAAGCTGTCAAAAGCCTCCCACGCCAAAGCGCACGCCTGCTCGACATGTTCGCCGGTGCCGCCGAGGTAGGCCGGTTCCAGCGCTGTGCCGGTGGCGGGGTTGATCGCCCGGATCGCTTCGCGGCTACCGGTGATGGCTTGCTGACCGATCAGCATGTTGCCTGTCAGAGTCATGGCGTGTTCCTGGAAAAATGGAATGGGTGTGTGGGCGAGCCTGCTCGCGAAGGTTTCAAGGACGTCGTGATTGTCCGGTAAGGCCTTCGCGAGCAGGCTCGCTCCCACAGAAGCACCGCTCGTTTAACTGAACGGAGTTGAGCGATCAGGCAACGTTCTGTTCGGCGGACCAGTTTTTGTACCACTGACGGAACAGGGCGTACTGGTTCTCGGCGTAATGACGCTGGGCATCGCTGAGCGCATCGGTCTCGTTGAAGTGCAGGGTGTATTCGGTGTCGCCATTGAGCACCATCAGGTGCTTGTAGTAGAGCACCAGGTCGGTGCCTTCATCGAACGACGACAGCACGCCAAGGGCTGCTTCCAGTTCACGGGCCAGAAGGCGGGCCTTGGGGTCGCCCTTGGCCGCTTGCTTGCTCAGGGCTACCAGTTGCAGCACTTCGCGTGGCAGGGCGTTGCCGATACCGGTAATGGCACCGGTGGCGTTGCAGTTGACGAAACCGTGGACCACCTGGGTGTCGACACCGACCATCAGGGTTACGTCATCGTCCTTGGATGTGATGTGCTCTGCGGCGTAACGCATGTCGGCAGCACCACCGAACTCTTTGAAACCGATCAGGTTCGGGTATTCGCGACGCAGTTCGAAGAACAGGTCGGCGCGGGTGGCGAAGCCGTAGTAAGGGCTGTTGTAGATCACGGCCGGCAGCTGCGGAGCTGCTTCAAGAATGGCGGCGAAGTGAGCTTTTTGCGCAGCTGGCGAGGCCGCACGGGACAGCAGGCGAGGAATCACCATCAGGCCCTGGGCGCCGACTTTGGCGGCGTGTGCTGCGTGGGATACCGCTTCGCGGCTGTTTACAGCACCGGTGCCAACGATGGTCGGGATGCCGGCAGCCACCAGGCGGGCCACGCCTTCCTGACGCTCGGCTTCGGTCAGCAGGGGCCAGTCACCCATGGAGCCGCAGTACACGACGGCGCTCATGCCGATATCGATCAGCTCGCGGCCCTTGGCGACCAGCGCGTCGAAGTCCGGTTTGCGCTCGGCGGTGCAAGGGGTCATCAGGGCAGGCATGCAACCGGTGAAGATGTTATCGCTCATTGTTATAACTCCTGGAGTCGTTTAGTCAGATGTGAGTGCAAAGGCGGGGGGCTTAAATGCCCCACGCAAAGGAATCCTGTTCGTCGATCAGCAGCGTGCTGTCGGCGGTCATAAAGGCCTGGCCAGTGATGAAAGGGCGAATGCGCTCGCCTTCCCACTGATAGCTGCCGATGAACTGGCTGCCCGTGATGCTGGCCTGCACCCAGGGCTCACCGGGGGCCAGTTTGCCGTCGGCCGCCAGGCACGCCAGTTTGGCGCTGGTGCCGGTGCCGCATGGCGAGCGGTCGTAGGCCTTGCCCGGGCACATGACAAAATTGCGGCTGTCGGCCTTGTCGTCGTCGGCAAACAATTCGATATGGTCGATGAGTGCGCCGCCTTCACCATGGATGCCTTGTGCCTCAAGGGCCTTGAGCATCGCCCAGGTGTACTCGGTCAGGGCTTCAACGTTGTCCAGTTGCAGCGCCTGGCCATGATCCGAAACCAGGAAAAACCAGTTGCCGCCCCAGGCGATATCGCCGTAAACGCGGCCATGGCCTGGCACCTCGACGGCAACCTGCTGGCGGAAGCGGTAGGCGGGCACGTTGCCGACGGTCACGGTGCCGTCTTGATGCAAGGTGGCGCTGACCGGGCCGACCGGGGTGTCGATCTTGTGTTCGCCGGTCTCGATCAGCCCAAGGTGGTGCAGTGAAGCGACCAGACCAATGGTGCCGTGGCCGCACATGCCCAGGTAGCCGGCATTGTTGAAGAAGATCACGCCACAGGTGGCATCCGGCGACACCGGCTCGCAATACAGCGCGCCCACCAGCACATCGTTGCCACGGGGCTCCAGCAGGCAGGCCCGGCGCCATTGGTCATGCTGGTCGCGCAGCTCATCGCGCTGCTCGACCATGGTGCGGCCGGCCAGTTGCGGAAAGCCTTTGATCACTAGGCGGGTAGGTTCGCCGCCGGTGTGTGAATCAATGATATGTACTTGCTTCATAAACTTATCCCTTGGAAGAGAACAACGGCTGGGAAGACGGTGGCTAACGGTGTCTCAGGACGAAGTCTGGATAAACGCTCCCGTGGCGTGGCGGGGTGGCGTCTGGCTGGCAGGCTCCGTGGCTTCTTCGCTTTCCTCGTCGTCTTCCAGACGGACCATGTGTGCCGGTACGCCGGTGGCTGCCCCCCAGTAATAGATACCCGTGGCGCAGGCTGCGACAACCAGGGTGTCAAAAGGGTGAGCGAGCACACCCAGGCCACCGAAGGTGCCGAGCTTGGACAGCACGATGGTCACGGCATAGAAGCCGATCAGCCACAAGGAAGAGCGCACTTGCTGGGCCAGGCTCAGGTGGTTGGTCGGTACAAAGCGGGCGCACAGCAGGTACACCACAAACATCACGATTTGCAGCCCAAGCAACCAGGACACGGTCTTCCAGCCTGACCAGTAGACGATCAGCGCAGCGACGATGAACGACAGCGGGCCCAGCACGGCCATCCACTTGACCCGGAACGGGCGCGGCATGTCGGGTGCGTTGCGGCGCAGCGCGGCCACGGACACCGGAGCCACGGCGTAGCTCAATACCAGCGCGGCGGAAACCACGTTGATCAGGGCTTCCCAGGAGGGGAACGGCAGGGTCCAGAACACCGACAGGCCAAAGGTCAGCCACAGCGCGGGGCGCGGGATACCGGACTTTTCATCGATGCGGGTAAACACTTTGAAGAATGTGCCGGTTTGCGCCCAGCCATAGATCACGCGCGGTGTGGCGTTCATGTAGATATTGCCGCAGCCGCTTGGGGAGATCACCGCATCGGCCACCACCAGATAAGCCAGCCAGCCCACGCCCAGTGCCAGGGCGATGTCGCGATAGGGCAGGGCCAGTTCCTTGGTCACACCGGCCCAGCCGTTGGCCAGCATCTCGGTCGGCACGCCGCCGAGGAAGGCGACCTGCAACAGCACATAAATCACGGTAGACAGCAGGACCGACAGGATCAGGGCAATCGGGATGGTGCGTTGCGGGTTCTTGACTTCACTGGCCACCGAAATGATCGGGGTCAGGCCCAGGTAGGCGAAGATGATGCCGCCCGCGGAAACAGCCATCTGCACGCCCGAAAGACCGAAGGGAGCGAAGCCCTGGGAGTAGAGGTTTTCCGGCTTGAAGAAGGTGAACAGCACGCCGATGACCAGCAGCGGCACGATGAACTTGAACACGCTGACCAGGTTGTTGGCCATGGCGAAGGTCTTCACGCTGCGATAGTTGAGCATGAAGAACAGGCACAGCAGGCCGAATTGCAGGAGCCAGCCCAGGATCGAAGGATCACTGGAGCCTGCCTTGGTCAGCTCGGGGAACCAGGCCGCGGCGTATTGGCGAGCGGCGACCACTTCAATCGCCACCAGACTGGAAAATGCGATCAGGGTGATAAAGCCCATCAAGTACCCGAGCAGCGGCCCATGGGAATACACGGGGTAACGAATTACGCCACCGGCGCGGGGTAACGCAGCGCCCAGTTCACAGTAAACAATGCCCAACAGCAGCACAGAAAAACCGCCCAGCAGCCAGGAAAATATCCCCGCGGGCCCCGCAATTGCAGAAACGTGGCTGGCTGCGAACAACCAGCCGGAGCCGAAGATGGCACCCAGACCGATAAAGGTCAGGTCCATCAGTGAGAGCTGTTTCTTGAATTTGCCTTTACCTGACATAGAGTCGCCTTATTGTGAGTTTTTGGTTAGGCAGGTGTGATGTCATTTGCCATTGCGCCAAAACCGCTGGCGGGTGTGCAATGGCGCTAGATTGAACGTCCGGGCAGGTTTGCGATTGATGTTTTCCATTGAAGCCGATGACGAAATCAGCACAATATGTACAGGCGGCTTCAGCTTGTTCGAGTAGTGGGGGGGTGAGATTCATGACGCAGAATGCTTTTGCAATCCTGGGCCAGGGGAGCGGCCTGAGCCGGCCGCAGACCCTTGAAGAGTTGCTGTCAGGCGTGGCGCTGTTGCTGCCGATGCTGGACGTGATTCCCAATGCGGCGATTTTTATCAAGGACAACCAGGCGCGCTATGTATTGGCCAATCGCACGCTGGTGCAGCGTTGCGGGCTCAAGCAACTGCAACCCTTGCTGGGCAAAACCAGCGCCGAGGTATTCCCGGAGCAACTGGGACCTGGCTATACCGAGCAGGATCGCCGGGTGCTGGAGCAGGGCTTTGTGCTGGAGGACCAGCTGGAGCTGCATCTGTACGGCAGTCGTGAGCCGGGTTGGTGCCTGACGCACAAGCGGCCCCTGTACAACCGTGACGGCGAAATCATCGGCCTGGCCGGGATCTCGGTGGACCTGCAGTCGGCCAGTGACACGCACCCGGCCTACCAGCGGCTGGCGGCGGTGGATGAGCATATTCGTACGCATTTCAATCGGCGCGTCACCCTGGGCGAGCTGACGCGTATTGCCGGGATTTCCGTGGCGCAGCTGGAGAGGTATTGCAAACGGGTGTTCCACCTGACGCCTCGGCAGATGATCCAGAAGGTTCGTCTGGAGCACGCCCACCGCCTGCTGCTGACGGACATCCCCATCACCGAAGTTGCACTGCAGTGCGGCTATACCGACCACAGTGCGTTCACCCGCCAGTTCAAGGCATTGACCGGCTTTACGCCGCGTCAGTACCGGCAGGCCACGGCGCCCTGAGCGTCAGGGTTACGGGTAGTCGATCGCGACGATATACACCCACTGCTCCCCGGTGGGTGTTTGCACCTGAACTTCGGCATCCAGTGACTTGCCGATCAGCGCCCGGGCCAGGGGCGAGTCGATACTGATCAGGCCCAGCTTGAGGTCCAGCTCATCGGGCCCGACGATGCGGTAGCGCGACTGCTTGCCTTCCTCATCCTCGATGGTGACCCAGGCGCCGAAATAGACCTTGTTCGGATCGCTGGGTTTTTCGCTGACGACCTTGAGGCTTTCAAGACGTTTGGTCAGAAAACGCACACGGCTGTCGATCTCGCGGAGCATTTTTTTGCCATAGGTGTATTCGGCGTTCTCCGAGCGGTCACCCTGGGCTGCGGCTTCGCTGACCGACTGCGTCACCTGGGGTCTGCGAACGTGCCACAACTCGTGCAATTCGGCACGCATGCGCGCCTCACCTTCAGGGGTGATCAGCGCGGTGCCGGCAGGGCGGGGAGGGCGATAGCGGCTCATGGGCAATCCATTGTCAGTGAAGGGCGCGAGTCTATCAGCCCTCGCGCAACACGGTTAGCGGGCTGGCATTGAGTGCCCGGCGCGTGCCGAACACACCTGCACCGCCGACCATCAGGGCGCCCAGCACGGGCAATAGCAGCAGCCACGGATGCGGACTCCACGGCAGGTCAAAGGCGAAGCGGTACAGCACCAGACTGACCAGTTCGGCGCCCAGGGCGGCGAGCAGGCCGCTGGTGGCGCCGAGCAGGCCGAACTCGATGCGCCGGGCCTTGACCAGCAGTTGACGCTCGGCCCCCAGTGCCCGCAGCAGGGCGCCCTGGCGAATACGTTCGTCCAGGGTCGATTGCAGGCCGGAAAACAGCACCGCCATGCCCGCCGCCAACACAAACAGCAGCACGTACTCCACGGCAATGGTCACTTGCGCAAGGATGCTGCGCAGCTGCTCAAGCAACGCTTCGATGGGCAAGATGGTCACCGCCGGAAAGCTGCGCGACAGCTCGATGATTTCCTTGTCGTGCCCCGGGGCCAGGTAAAAGCTGGTGAGGTAGGTGGCGGGCAAGTCCTGCAAGGTGCCCGGTTGGAAAATCATGAAAAAGTTGGGCTGGAAGTTGTCCCAGTTGATGCTGCGCAAACTGGTGACCCGGGCTTCGCGACTGACCCCGGCAATGGTGAAGGTCAGGTGATCGCCCAGTTTCAGTTTGAGGCTTTCGGCGACTTTGGCTTCGACCGAAACGCCAGGCACATCCCCGGCAGGCTGCTGGGTCCACCAGGTGCCTGCGGTCAGTTCGTTGCCCTCGGGCAGGTTGGCGGCCCAGGTCAGGCTCAGGTCGCGCTGGATGGCCTTGTCGCCGCTGGAGTCCTTGCTGACGATGTCTTGCACCGGCTCGCCATTGATGCTGATCAGTCGCCCCGGGATCACCGGGTACAGCGGCGCAGCCTGGGCCTGAAGGGTCATCAGGCGGGCACCGAAGGCGTCCTTGTCGGCTGGCAGGATGTTGAGGGCAAAGTAGTTGGGCGCGTTTTTCGGCAGCTGGTTTTGCCAGGTATCGAGCAGCTCGCCGCGCAGCAGGGCGATCAGGGCCATCGACAACAGGATCAGGCCGAACGCCAGGGCCTGGCCTGCAGCGGCCAGCGGGTGACGCAACAGCTGGCCCAAGCCCAGGCGCCAGGGCAGAGAGGCCCGTGCCAGCAGACGGCGCAGGCTTTGCAGGCCCAGCAGCAGGATGCCGCCAAGCACCACGGCGGCAATCACGCCACCGCCGAGCAGGGCGAAGGTCAGTACCAGGTCCAGGCTCATGCGCCACATGATCAGCCCAAGTGCCAGCAGGGCTGCACCGTAGACGGTCCAGGTGCTGGCCGGAATCGGCAGCATGTCGCGGCGCAAAACCCGCAGCGGCGGTACGCGGCCCAGCGCTGCCAGCGGCGGCAAGGCAAAACCGGCCAGGGCCACCAGCCCGGTGCCCATTCCGGCGATCGCCGGGATCAAGCCTCCCGCGGGTACATTGGCCGGCAGCAGGTCGTGCAGCAGGGCGAACAGACCAAGCTGCGCCAACCAGCCGAGCAGGGCGCCGGCAAGGCTGGCCAGCAGACCGAGTACGGCCAGTTGCAGGGTGAACAGTAACAGGGCTTCGCGCCGTGACAGGCCCAGGCAGCGGAGCAGGGCACTGGCATCGAAGCGTCGATTGGCAAAGCGTGTGGCAGACAGGGCCACGGCCACGCCCGCCAGCAGCACCGCCACCAGGCTGGCCATATTCAAGTAGCGCTCGGCCTTGCCCAGCGCGCCGCCGATTTGCCGGTTGCCATCTCGGCCGTCCAGCAGGCGCTGGTTGGCGTCCAGGCCGGGTTTGATCTCCTGTCGATAGGACTCAAGTGCCGGCGCTTCCCCGCGCCACAGCTCGCGGTACGCGACGCGGCTACCCGGCTGCACGATGCCGGTAGCGGCCAGGTCGTCCAGATTGATCAGTACCCGGGGAGTGAGGCTGTACAAGTTGCCGGCGCGGTCCGGTTCATACGTCAGAACGCGGGTGATGCGCACGG
>JBILYW010000560.1:0-2970 GCA_044377555.1 Pseudomonas sp. | reverse complement strand
CGAGCTATGTCGCCTTTGGCCGCTTTTTCAATTCCAGCACCAAACCCGGCGCCCCCACCGCGACCCTGGACGTACTGGATCAAGCCCGCGCCCGGCTCAGCCTGCCGATTTGCGTGATTGGCGGCATTACCCTGGATAACGCCGCGCCGCTGGTTGCCCATGGCGCCGATTTGCTGGCAGTGGTGCACGGCCTGTTTGGCGCAGACAGTGCCCGGGAAGTCACCCGCCGCGCCAAGGCGTTCAACACCTTGCTGTCTATTTAATTACCGAATCCTGATTCAGAGAGAGCCCACCATGTCTCGTTCCGAAACCCTGTTTGCCAATGCCCAAAAACACATCCCCGGTGGCGTGAACTCGCCAGTGCGTGCGTTCAAGAGCGTGGGCGGCACCCCGCTGTTCTTCAAGCACGCCGAAGGCGCCTACGTGACTGACGAAGACAACAAGCGTTATGTCGATTACGTCGGTTCGTGGGGGCCGATGATTCTGGGTCACAGCCACCCGGATGTGCTGGACGCGGTGCGTGCGCAACTGGAGCACGGTTTGTCGTACGGCGCCCCGACCGCCATGGAAACCGAGATGGCCGACCTGGTGTGCTCCATCGTGCCGTCCATGGAAATGGTGCGCATGGTCAGCTCCGGCACCGAAGCCACCATGAGCGCCATCCGCCTGGCCCGTGGTTTCACCGGCCGTGACAACATCCTCAAGTTTGAAGGCTGCTACCACGGCCACTCCGACAGCCTGCTGGTCAAGGCCGGTTCCGGCCTGCTGACCCAGGGCGTGCCGAGCTCGGCCGGGGTTCCGGCAGACTTCGCCAAACACACCCTGACCACCGCCTTCAATGACATCGACGCGGTTGAAAAGCTGCTGGGCGAAGTCGGCGACACCGTGGCCTGCATCATCGTCGAGCCGGTGGCCGGCAACATGAACTGCGTGCCACCTGCCCCGGGCTTCCTGCAAGGGCTGCGCAGCCTGTGCGACAAGCATGGCGCGGTGCTGATCTTTGACGAAGTGATGACCGGCTTCCGTGTTGCCCTGGGCGGCGCCCAGGCCCACTACGGCGTCACCCCGGACCTGAGCACCTTCGGCAAAATCATCGGCGGCGGCATGCCGGTGGGCTGCTTCGGCGGCAAGCGCGAAATCATGCAGCACATCGCGCCACTGGGCCCGGTTTACCAGGCCGGTACCTTGTCCGGTAACCCGCTGGCGATGGCGGCAGGCCTGACCACCTTGCGCCTGATCAGCCGCCCGGGCTTCCACGCCGAGCTCAGCGATTACACCACGCGCTTGCTCGATGGCTTGCAGCAGCGCGCCGATGCGGCGGGCATTCCCTTCGTCACCACCCAGGCAGGCGGCATGTTCGGCCTGTACTTCAGCGGCGCCGACGACATCGTGACCTTCGACGATGTCATGGCCAGCGATGCCGACCTGTTCAAGCGCTTCTTCCACTTGATGCTAGACGGTGGCGTGTACCTGGCACCGAGCGCATTTGAAGCCGGTTTCACCTCGATTGCCCACGGCGAGGCCGAGCTGCAACTGACCCTGGACGCTGCTGAACGCGCATTTGCCGCACTGAAGTGATCCACAAAAACGGCAAGGGTTGACGCCCTTGCCGTTTTTTTATGCCCGTAATGACATGATCTTTTACCCCGCCCGTCCAAAATCGTCTTAAATGAATGGATATGTCGGTCAGGCAGCAGAAAAACGAGTAAAGACTTTGTAAGGTTGCCTCCGCTTATTTCATAATGCGCGCCTATACATCCCATGGTCGGGTCAGCCCGTCTTTCCAGAGGTACGTCGATTCCCATGAACCGCACCGGCCGCGCCCTTGCACTGGGCTGCCTGTTGCTCCTACAACCGCTGCTTGTCCAGGCAGGCGGTAACTCGTTGTTGATCCCAGCAATGGGTCGCTGCACCCTCAATACTCAGCCTGAAGACCTCGCCGAGGCGCTTGCGGCATGCGTTGAAGCGGCAAAAGCCGGGGATGCAGAAGCCGAATACGAGTTAGGCGAGTTCTATTACGACGGTAAAAACGCCCCGCGCGATCTCAACAAGGCATTGAGCTATTTCGAGCAAGCATCGCTGCAAGGCCACGCCATGGCGCAATTCCAGCTCGGCACCATGTTCTTCAAGGGCGAAGGCGTGCCGGCCAATAACATTCAGGCGTATATCGTGCTGAAGATGGCCGCCGTTAACGGCGCCGAAGATGCGCTGGACACCGCCGACCTGGTGGCAGAGCAAATGCCCCGCGACCAGCTCGAAACCGCGACCCAGATACTGGGGCAGATCTTCCGCAAATACCTGCAGGAACTGCAGTCAACGGACGCCCGCTCGCCGTTTTCACCGCTGCCCTGATTTCAAACCGTTGCTGGTTTGGCGGCGACAACGTGCCTGTGCCGGATACGTAGTTGCAGGCATATAAAGCCCACCAGCAATCCTGCACTTTGCAGTCTGAGATAGAAATGGATATCGGCGCTTCCCACATTGGCGAAGTAGATGATGGGTATCAAGACACTCAACATCACCATATTCATCATCAATTGAGGGGCCAACGTGTCGCGCAGCCCACGCAAGTGAGAGGTACTCAGGGAGAGCACCGAACCACTCGCCAAAAGGCAACTGACTGATATAAAGGCACCACGATCAAACGTGACTATTGTCTCGCCTAACCAAAAGAAAAGAGAACGGCCTGCCACTGATAGCACACCGAGCAGCAACACGATCAATATCGACAACCCCAACTGGCCCTTTACATAAGAAGCCAAACGTTGCTCGGCGTGCCTGCTGATATAAAGACTGTGGGCCTGACAGTACGCAATCACAGGAATCATAAATAACCCCACCACCGACATATACACCGACAACTGAGCTACCTGCGCAGACGCTTCTGTCGCCAACTTCTCATTCAATAAATAAAAATACAGCTTCTGCCCGGCCAATCCAAACGCTATTGGAAAACCCAATCTGATAATA
>JBILYW010000559.1:0-2972 GCA_044377555.1 Pseudomonas sp. | reverse complement strand
TCCTGGTATGGCGGATTCGCCCGAATGCGGTGACCAACTTGCACCAGGTCGACGACGCGCCGCTGCATCACGTGGCCATGCCTGACAGCATGTCCAGCTCACCGCTGGTGGCCGCTCTTGACCCGAGGGTGGATGAGCAGGTGGTGCAGGATCAGATGGTGGATAACATTGAGCCAGAACCAGAACCAGAACCAGAACCAGAACTGGAGCCGGAACCCAAGCCATAAACATCTGCCCCGGTGGGAGCGGGCTTGCTCGCGATGGCAATGCCCCGCGCAGCGCCTGAATCGCAGGCAAGCCGGCTCCCACAGGTTTTGCGGTGTTCACTCAAGGGGGTGTTTCAGCGTTTAGTAGTCGTCTTTATCAAACTGGCGCGCCTCGCGCTGCAGTTGATACACAAAACGTTCGACCTGGCGCTGCACGCCACCGCTGATGTTGTGGAAGCGCAGACCGGCGAAGGTGATGTTGAGGCGCTCTTCAAAATGCAGATAACGCAATTCGACAGGGGTGGTGATCTGGCCGAAGGGCAGGGCGGCGGTGAAGCGCTCATACACCTGGCCCAGCTGCAGGTTTTCGCCGATATCCCCTTCAAAACGCAACTTGCAGCCAGTGGCGGACACGTCCAGCAACTTGCCCTTGATCGGTGACTTGAGCTTTTCACCGGCCACTTGCACATCAATCAGATGCGACAGTTTCAGGGCCGCGCGAAACGCGCTCCGGCGCTGGTGGTAAAGCACTTCGCGGGGTAACGCGCCGCGATAGCAGCGATGATCATGGGTGTCGTCGATGCTCAGCGGCGTGGTGCATTCCCAGGCGATGCGCACGCCTTCGTGGAAACCCTCAACCCGAAACGGTATTCCGGCCTCCAGAAAACGCTCACCTCCACGGGGGATCATTTCGTCCAGGGCCAGGGTGTTGTTCTCGCGGTTCACATCAACCACATAGCTCTGAAAGCGCTGGGTGCGATCCTGGAAAGTGATGATCAGCGGGTCATGGCTCTCTTGCAGCATCCGCAAGCTGGAGGCAATTTCCAGCGGCGTGGTAAGCACCTTTGGCGGCTGCGGAGCATCTGGGGCGTCGAACACGGTTGATCAATCTCCGGACAAAATACTGCAACACGCAAAAAACAGGCATTCTGCCATCATGCTGCGTGTCTCGCTAGACAGTGTGATCGCGCAGGGTCAGGCCTGGCTGTAAGCGCGGTGCCTGTTGAGCATCGAAGTGGTACCGCGTGCGTCATACAGCGACGGAGCTTCGCCGCCGTGCAGAATGCGCAGCTGGTTGGCCGTGATCGACTGTTGGGTCTGGATCGATTGGCCGTTGAGCAGGTTGGCGGCCTGGCACCGGGCCAGCAACTGGTTCAGCACATCGCTTTGGCTGAGCAGTTGAGCGCCCACGCTTGAATGGCTGGCAAGGCTTTCGAGGCCGCTGCGGTTGGTGGCCAGGCCGAGGCTTGCCAGGATCTCGCTGCGTTTGCGGCCATGCTGCTCAAGCAGAATGATCAACGAATGCTTGCGTGCCAGGATGTTCTCCAGCACCTGCATGTCGCGGCCTTTAAGGGCGATGGACTCGTCCTGCAACAGGCCGAGCAGTTGCTCGGCGGGGGCGAGGTCATCATTGATCAGTTGCAGTAAATTTTCGTCGTGCATAAGACCCCAGGATTAAGCGTCCAAAAGCCTGGCACTGGCCACGTGGGCCTAGCGCTGGGCTTCCATGTTCAGCAGTTTGCTGGCGACCTGGTTGCTGTCGACTTTGTAGCTGCCATCGGCAATGGCCTGTTTGAGTTCGGCCACACGGTTTTTGTCGACCACGGGTTGGTCACGCAACGAGTCGCTGATCTTCTGCAACTGTTGAGCCTCTTGGCTGAGGTGTACAGATTCCCCGCTCGGGGCGCTGGCGCCGGTTTGCTCAGGGCTTTTTGCAGGGGCCGCTTGCGTGGCGCTGCCTGCTTCCTGACTGCGCGTACTGCCGGTCAAGGGCGGTGCGCTGTTGAGACGACTGAAGTCGATGACCATAACGGAAAACCTCGGGGTATTTGGACGCTTGCCATGTTTTCGGCCATACCCGGAAAAACTTTAGGCTCGATTAATCATGGCTTCACACAGAACTGTACTGATCTGCGTCAAACATACAGTGTAGGAAAGCAGGGAAACTGATGCCAACTTTCCTACAATGCCACTTCAACTTGCCCGGGTGCAGTCACTCGCGCCCGGATCACGCGCTTGGAATTCAGGTTTTTCACCCGGATCTGCTCGCTAAGGCCGCCGTCAGACAGCGCTTCGCCGGGCATCTTGACACTTAATGTGCCGCTGCGGGCGCTGATCACCACATGCTCGCCCTTGCGCACCGCGGCAGCCTGCTCCAGATGCGTGAGTGTCAGCACTTGATCGGTCACCATGGGGCGCAGCAATTTTTGCCCGACCGCCAGTTCGGTCGCGGTCAAATACCCCTGGTTGATCAGGCTGATATCCCGCTCGCGCAGGCTGACATCGGCGTAGTCGATCACCATGCCGCGCTTGAGCGGGTGAGTCACGGTGACGACATTACGGAACAGCTTGACCTGGGCCGGAACAAAGATGGTCCACGGCGAGAGCCCTTCGCAACGGATGCGAACGATGACTCGGCCCATGGGTTGTGCCGGGCTTTCGAGGGTGGCTGTCAATTCCTTGTCGCAATGGGCCAGGCGCAGGCGCGGGTCCAGATTGTTGACCTGGATCTGATATCGTCCCTGCGTCTGGCTGGTGGCCAGATAGTCTTCGACGGTGAATTCAAGAAAGCCTTGGGTCACGCCGATAAGCTGATCAGGCGATGTAAACGCGTCAGCATGGCTATAAGTGCACAGGCCCGTCAGACCGCCGACCGCCAGGACGCTCAGGCAGCAGCGGCGCAGGGTCTGGCGAAAAAGCCGGTGGCAGGAATTTGTCGTTTTTGCGTTCATGGCCGATAAAAAAGCAAGCCCCGTGCCGTTTACC
>JBILYW010000558.1:0-2975 GCA_044377555.1 Pseudomonas sp. | reverse complement strand
GGCCGCTGAATGTCGAGACCCTGGCCCGTTGCGCGAACATGAGTGCATCCACGTTTCACGAACATTTCAAGCGCAGCACTTTGCTGTCGCCGGTGCAGTACCTCAAGCGTTTGCGGCTGTTGCGGGCACAGCAATTGTTATTGAGCGAGGGACTGGGTGTGGCGCAGGTGGCGGAGCGCGTGGGCTATCAAAGTACTTCGCAGTTCAGTCGCGAGTACAAGCGCTACTTCGAGCGCAGCCCGGGGCATGAAGGGGTAGGGTGCTAGCCAGCCGGTGTGACGGGCGTGTTGTGGGAGCGGGCTTGCTCGCGATGCGGGCAGCGCAGTCTGTCAGGCAAACCTGGGCGATCCCATCGCGAGCAAGCCCGCTCCCACAAATCCGGGGGCAATAAAAAAGGCTCCCGAAGGAGCCTTTTTTGACTTACATGTTCGGGTAAGTCGGACCGCCGCCACCTTCAGGGGTAACCCAGGTGATGTTCTGCGACGGGTCTTTGATGTCGCAGGTTTTGCAGTGAACGCAGTTTTGCGAGTTGATCTGGAAGCGCTTCTCGCCGCTTTCCTGGGTGATCACTTCGTAAACGCCCGCCGGGCAGTAACGCTGTGCCGGCTCGTCGTAGAGCGGCAGGTTAACGCTGATCGGGATGCTCGCGTCACGCAGCTTGAGGTGGCACGGCTGCTCTTCTTCATGGTTGGTGCTGGAGATGAACACCGAACTGAGTTTGTCGAAGCTGAGTTTGCCGTCTGGTTTCGGGTAGTCGATCTTCTTGCAGTCCTTGGCCAGCTTCATGCAGGCGTAGTCTGGCTTGGTGTCGTGCAGGGTGAACGGCAGTTTGCCGCCGAAGATGTTCTGATCCATCCAGTTGAAGCCCGCGCCCATGATCGGACCGAACTTGTGCATCGCCGGGCCGAAGTTGCGGCTGGCGAAGAGTTCGTCGAACAGCCAGCTGGCTTTGAATGCTTCTACGTAGGTGTTGAGTACGTCACCGCCTTCGGAGTCAGCGAGCAGCGAATCTGCCACAGCCTCTGCCGCCAGCATGCCGGACTTCATCGCCGTGTGGCTGCCCTTGATCTTGGCCACGTTCATGGTGCCCAGATCGCAACCGATCAGTGCGCCACCGCTGAAGACCATTTTTGGCAGGGAGTTCAGACCGCCTTTGGCCAGGGCGCGGGCGCCGTAGCTGATGCGCTTGCCGCCTTCCAGGTACTGCTTGAGCACCGGGTGATGCTTGAGGCGCTGGAACTCGTCGAACGGCGACAGGAAGGTGTTGCTGTAGGACAGATCAACGATCAGGCCGACAACGACCTGGTTGTTTTCCAGGTGATACAGGAAAGAGCCGCCGGTATTTTCGCTGCTGATGATGTCCAGCGGCCAGCCGGCAGTGTGAACGACCAGGCCTGGTTGATGCTTGGCCGGATCGATTTCCCAGATTTCCTTGAGGCCGATGCCGTAGTGCTGGCTGTCGGCGTCGCTGTCGAGCTTGAAGCGTTCGATCAGTTGCTTGCCAAGATGGCCGCGGCAGCCTTCGGCGAACAAGGTGTACTTGCCGCGCAGTTCCATGCCGGGGGTGTACAGGCCTTCTTTCGGGTTGCCTTCGCGGTCAACGCCCAGATCACCGGTGATGATCCCGCGGACTACGTTGTTTTCGTCGAACAGGACTTCCTGAGCAGCAAAGCCGGGGTAGATTTCTACGCCCAGGTTCTCGGCCTGTTGTGCCAACCAGCGGCACAGGTTGCCCAGCGAGATGATGTAGTTGCCTTCGTTGTGCATGGTTTTAGGCACAAACAGGTCAGGCACCTTGGTCGCGGTGCTGTCGCTGCGCAGTACATAAATATCGTCGCGGGTAACCGGGGTGTTGAGCGGGGCGCCCAGCTCTTGCCAGTCCGGGAACAATTCGTTCAGGGCACGGGGTTCAAACACCGCACCGGACAGAATGTGAGCACCGACTTCGGAGCCTTTTTCAACCACGCAGACGCTGATTTCTTTACCGGCTTCGGCGGCCTTCTGCTTTAAGCGGCAGGCGGCGGACAAACCGGCGGGGCCGGCGCCGACGATGACCACGTCGAATTCCATGTACTCGCGTTCCACAGGCTATCTCCTACTCAAGGCTCAACGGTGTTTTTCTAATTGGAGGTTTGGCGTTTCATCCATTATTCCCTCGGCCCGGGGCCGAAGACGCAATGGATGATGCACCGCTCTCTCTATGGGCGCGCATTATATCTACACCACTGGCAGCGTCCAATACAAACGTTTGTTTGAATCCTCTGCAAGCCAGATAAAACAAAGACGCACGGCTCAAAACTGGCCTATTTGCTGTATTGACCGCAAATGGCGTTCCGGTCAAGATACGGTCGGTTTTGCGCTCGCCGTAGGCTGATTGTCGGTTTCAAGAGCACCTCTAAAGACAGGGCACAGGCACGAGCCTGTAGGAGCCTGCCATTTTTTGAGCGGAGTTTACACGTCCTTTCGGTGGATGACTTGGTAGTCACACCTGATAGACGGCCGCAAGAGAAGGACTTGGCACTCGTCTCTTCTAATAAGGAAGGCAACGATCTTTGGAGGTGCCCTTGTGCCAATGAGCATCAACCGCCAGGTTCGCCTAGGCGACTTTCTTTTCACCGGAGAGTAACGAGGAATCCATGAAGGTTCTTGTAGCTGTCAAACGAGTGGTCGATTACAACGTTAAAGTACGCGTCAAAGCGGACAACTCCGGCGTTGACCTCGCCAACGTCAAGATGTCGATGAACCCCTTCTGCGAAATCGCAGTGGAAGAAGCCGTACGCCTGAAAGAGAAAGGTGTTGCGACTGAAATCGTCGTCGTCTCCATCGGCCCGACCACTGCTCAGGAACAGCTGCGTACCGCGCTGGCACTGGGTGCTGATCGCGCCATTCTCGTCGAGTCCGCCGAAGACCTGACCTCGCTGGCCGTGGCCAAGCTGCTTAAAGCAGTGGTCGACAAGGAGCAGCCACAGCTGGTG
>JBILYW010000556.1:0-2988 GCA_044377555.1 Pseudomonas sp. | reverse complement strand
GAGTCGCCGGCAGGGCGGCTGCGTATCGACACCTTACTGGCGTTGTTGCGCATCCCCCGTGGCGATGGCCGTGGCGCGCAATCCAGTGTGTTGCGGGCGCTGGCCAAGGCCTTTGAATTGGGTTTCGACCCGCTGGACTGCGCGCTGGCCGAACCCTGGACGGCGCGCCAACCGATTGAACTGCGGTCCATCACCGACGCGCTGTGGCGCACGGCGGGCGATACCCGTGAGCGTCTGGAGCTGTACGCTGCGCAGTTGATCGAACAGGCACTGGCCGGTGAATTGCACTTGCCCGATACCGCGCAATGGGCAGAGGTGCGGGCCATTTTTGACGCGCTGCTGGAGGTGGTTGCACCGCGTCTGGATGCCTGCGGCCCGGCCGAGATGCAAGGCCTGCTCGATGCCCTCGGCGGGCGCTTTGTGCCGGCGGGCCCCAGTGGCGCGCCGAGTCGTGGCCGTCTGGACGTGCTGCCCACCGGGCGCAACTTTTTTTCCGTGGATGTGCGCAACCTGCCAACCACCACGGCCTGGCGGATTGGTTTTCAGTCGGCCAACCTGATCCTCGAGCGTCACTTGCAGGACCACGGCGATCATTTGCGGCAGCTGGGTTTGTCGGTGTGGGGCACGGCGACCATGCGCACAGGCGGTGATGATATCGCCCAGGCCATGGCTTTGATGGGCGTGCGCCCGGTATGGGCCACGGGCAGCCAGCGGGTGGATGACTTTGAAATCTTGCCGGTAAGCCTGTTGGACCGCCCGCGAGTGGACGTGACCTTGCGCGTGTCGGGGTTCTTTCGCGATGCGTTTGCCAACCTGATCCGTCTGTTCGATGCCGCCGTGCAGGCGGTGGCGGCGCTGGACGAACCGGACGACCTCAACCCGCTGGCGGCCAAAGTGCGCAGTGAACGTGAACAGCTGGAGCGTGACGGGCTGGCACCGGAGCTGGCAGCTCGCCAGGCGGGATGGCGGGTGTTCGGCGCCAAGCCCGGGGCGTATGGCGCCGGGGTGCAGAACGCGATTGACGGCTGTCTGTGGCAAAGCCGCGATGACCTGGCCGAGGTGTATCTGAACTGGGGCGGCTATGCCTATGGCGGCGCCGATGAAGGCACCGCTGCGCGCGACCAGTTTGCCCGGCGCTTGGGGCAGGTGCAGGCGGTGGTGCAAAACCAGGACAATCGCGAGCACGATCTGCTCGATTCCAATGACTACTATCAGTTCCAGGGGGGCATGCTGGCGGCGGTTGAAAGTTTGAGCGGGCAGGCCGCGGCCAGTTACCACGGCGACCACAGCCAGCCAGACCTGCCGAAAATCCGCACCTTGAAAGAAGAGCTGAACCGGGTGATACGTTCCCGCGCCGCCAATCCAAAATGGATCGACGGGGTCAAGCGCCACGGCTATAAGGGTGCGTTTGAAATGGCCGCGACCCTGGATAACCTCTTCGCGTTTGACGCCACCACGCACTTGATTGACGACCACCAGTACGCGTTGCTGGCGGATGCCTACCTGCTGGACCCGGACACCCGCGAGTTTGTGCGCGAGCATAACCCGCACGCCTTGCGCGATATGACCGAACGCTTGCTGGAGGCTCAGCAGCGCGGGTTGTGGAGTGAACCGGGTGAGTATCAGCAGGCACTGGAAAACCTGTTGCTGGATATAGAAGAAGAGTGAAAGAGCAGCCCTCGCCCCAGCCTTCTCCCGGATGGAGAGGGCTGGGGCGAGGGGTTTTATGAACTTGATCAACTTTCTAAGATGTGGAACCCGAAAACATGACTGACACCCCGCATTTCCCGTTATCGGCGGTGGTCGGCGCGCAGGCCTTGAAACTGGCGCTGTGCCTGACGGCCATTGACCCGAAAATCGGCGGCGTGCTGATCGAAGGCCCGCGCGGCATGGCCAAATCGACCCTGGCCCGGGGCCTCGCGGACCTGCTGGCCAGCGGTCAATTTGTCACCTTGCCCCTGGGCGCCACTGAAGAGCGGCTGGTGGGCACCCTCGATCTGGATGCGGCGCTGGGGCAGGGCAAGGCGCAGTTTTCGCCCGGCGTACTGGCCAAGGCCGATGGCGGCGTGCTGTATGTGGATGAAGTGAATTTGCTGGCCGACCATCTGGTGGATGTGCTGCTGGATGTGGCAGCGAGCGGCACCAACGTGGTCGAGCGTGATGGCATCTCCCATCGCCACGCCGCGCGCTTCGTGCTGATTGGCACCATGAACCCCGAAGAAGGCGAGTTGCGCCCGCAGTTGCTCGACCGTTTTGGCCTGAATGTCGCCATGAGCGGTCAGCCGCCACCGGCCGAGCGCGGAGAAATCATTCGCCGCCGACTGGACTTTGATGCCGATCCCCAAGGGTTTTGCGCGCACTGGGCGCCGCAGCAGGACGCCTTGCGTGAACGTTGCCAGCAGGCCCGTGAGTTATTGAACAACATCGCCCTTGATGATCAGGCCCTGACGGTGATCACCGAACGCTGCTTTGCCGCGGCAGTGGACGGCATGCGCGCCGACCTGGTGTGGCTGCGGGCGGCGCGGGCCCATGCGGCATGGCGCGGGGCAACGGCGATCAGTCTGGACGATATCGATGCGGTGGCCGAGTTCGCCTTGCGCCATCGTCGCCGTGAATCCAGCCCCCAGGCACCTGCGCCCGAACAGCCGCAATCGCCGCCACAATCGAGCAGTGCATCACCCCGGTCCGGCCAGGGCCAGTGGGGCGAGTTACCGGTCCAGCCCCAGGTATCCGGAGCTCGCCGTGAAGTGCCGAGCTGGCCAAAAAAGCCTTAGGCATTCGCCCCCGACCGGCAGAGGGGGCGGATGCCGGACCCCGGGCAGGCCAGCTCAGTACGGGCAAGCAGGGCGCCAGTCGCAGTGCCGACAACGGGGCGGTTGACTGGGTGCAGACTTTGCTCGGTGGGCGCCCGCGTCAGCGTGCCGATCTGGCATTTAAAACCCGGCAAAGCAGCGCTCAGGAACTGTGGCTGGTGGTGGTGGATGCGTC
>JBILYW010000557.1:0-2988 GCA_044377555.1 Pseudomonas sp. | reverse complement strand
GCATTGGCCATGGCAATTGCCAGCGAGCGCCTGAGTGCCGCCGAGGCATCGGCCACCGGCGCCACCGAGCACGTAGAAGTGGTAGGGCAGGCTGTCAGCCTGGACAAGGCGCTCAAGCAGCAGCGCAACTCGGACAATATCGAGAGCGTGGTGCATGCCGATGGCGTGGCGCAGTTGCCGGATGCCAACGTGGCCGAAGCCGTGCAGCGTCTGCCCGGTATCAGCATTGAACGCGACCAGGGCGAAGGTCGTTTTGTCAGCGTGCGGGGCCTTGGGCCGGACCTCAATACCGTGACTATCAACGGCACCCTGGTGCCGTCCCCGGAAAGCGCCCGCCGCGCCGTGGCGCTGGACGTGTTGCCCTCGGAACTGGTGCAGTCGCTGTCGGTGATCAAAACCCTGACTCCCGACATGGACGCCAACTCCCTGGGCGGCACGGTCGACGTGCGCAGCCTCTCGGCCTTCGACCATGACGGCCTGTTCTACACCACCAGCACCGAGGCGGCCTATAACAAGAACAGCCATCAAACCAGCCCCAAGGTATCGGGCGCCATCAGTGACCGCTTCAGCCTCGGCGACGGCATCGACAACTTCGGTGTGGCGGCCGCCCTGAGCTGGAACAAGCGTGACTTTCGCTCTGACAACGTCGAAACCGGCGGCGACTGGGATTTCACCGATGGCGCGCGACTGAACAGTTTCGAGCAGCGCATCTATGACATCAGCCGCGAGCGTACCGGCGGCGGTCTGAACTTCGACTACAAACCCGACGACGACACCAGCCTGTACCTGCGCACCCTGTACAGCCGTTTCAAGGACAGCGAAACCCGCAACTCCACCGCCATCGAATTTGCCGACCCCCAGGCCGAGGGCGAGGTGGGCAAAACCAAGACCAAGCGCAAGCTCAAGCAGCGCGAAGAAACCCAGGAAATCCAGTCCTACGTATTCGGCGGCGAACGCATGATGGGCCTGTGGACCCTCAGCGGGCAGGCCGGGTACAGCAAGTCCAGCGAAGACAGCCCGGGGCACATTGCCGGGGCCACGTTCAAAGGCAACTCCAGCATTGGCGACGGTGGTTTTTATGACACCGAAAAACCGCGGCCCATTATTGGCCCGGGCTTTTATGACCCGACCAACTTCACCCTCGACAAGGTGGACTGGGAAGAACAGAACACCAGGGACACCGAAAAAAACATTCGCCTGGACCTGGCCCGCGACTACGACGTGCAGGGCTATGCCTCCCAGGTCAAATTCGGCGGCAAGGTCAGCCGGCGCAACAAGGACAACGACCTCAATGCCTGGGTCTACAAGGACTTCGCGGACCTGGGGTATACCGACGATCAGCTCAACCTCGACCGGTTCAACAAGGGCAATCTGCATTACAACCTCGGCCAGTTCGGCCCGGGCATCAGTGGCGGGGCGATCAAGGACCTGATCGGCGGCCTGAACCCCAACGACTACTACGATGAGCAGGAGTCGCGGGCCAATGACTTCACCATGCGCGAAGACATCAACTCGGCGTACCTGATGAACACCGTCGATATCGATGACTGGCGCTTTATCGCCGGCATGCGCTACGAAGGCACCGAATTTGAAGCCAAGGGCACCGGTGTGCGGGATGGCGTGTTCGAAGCCCAGGACACCAAACGTGATTATCACCACTGGCTGCCGGGCCTGCATGCGCGCTATCAGTTGGCGAAAAACACCCAGCTGCGGGCGGCCTGGACCAACGCCGTGGTGCGCCCGACCTTCGGCCAGCTGGCGCCGGGTTTTGTGATCGACGATGACGTGGCGGAGTTCGGCAACCCCAACCTCAAGCCGCTGGAATCGAGCAACTTCGACCTCGGTATCGAACACTTCATGGGGCAGGCGGGCACGGTGTCGGCATTCCTCTTCTACAAGGACATCAAAAACTTCGTCTACAACACCGACCTGGCCGGCAGCGGCGAGTGGATCGACTTCACCGAAGCCCACAGCTACGCCAATGGCGACAGCGCCAAGCTGTACGGCCTGGAACTGGCCTACTCGCAAAAATTCGACTGGCTGCCGGCACCCTGGAACGGCGTCATCCTGGGGGCCAACACCACCTTCAGCCGTTCCAGGGCGAGCATCAAGGGCGTGGATGCGACAACGGGGGCCAGCCTCAAGCGCGATATCGACTTGCCCAACCAGTCGAACACCGTGGGCAACCTGATGCTCGGCTGGGAAGACGAAAAGCTGAGCCTGCGCCTGTCGGCCAACTACAAATCGGACTACCTCTACGAGCTGGCGGGGATCAACGACAAGGCCCACGACACCCATGTCGACGCCCAGACCTTTGTCGACTTCAGCGCCCGTTACTCCCTGACCAAAAACCTGCAAGTGAGCTTCGATGCACAGAACCTCACCGACCAGCCGTACTTCGTCTACAGCGGCAACAGCCGCTACAACAACCAGTACGAAGAGTACGGCCCGACCTACTCGGTGGGCCTGACTTTCACCCATTTCTAAACGTTCGCAGACCCCGTGGGAGCGAGCCTGCTCGCGAAGATCGTAAGCGATGCCGAGGCCTTCGCGAGCAGGCTCGCTCCCACTGAAAGACAGTGCTTTTTTTGAACAGAATTCAGGATTGATCACTCATGTTTAAACGCAAACCCCGCTTTTTGCCATTGCTGGCATGCCTGACCGCTGGCAGCGCTCAGGCAGCGACTGAAATCACAGCCCCGGTCTTGCAGCCGTGGTCGACCAGCAAAGCCCAGGCCCTTGGTTTTTTGCCGAACGGTACAAGCGACGAACGCCTGGCAGTGAGCAAGCGCGAAGGTCTGCTGCTGCTCGATAAACAGGGCAAAACCCTGAGCCGGGTCCCGGGCGTGTTTGCCGGGCTGGACAGCCGTGCGCTGGGCGATCAGGTACTGGTTGCCAGTCACGACAAGGACAAACAGCAAGTGGCCCTGTTTAGCCTCGACCCCAAGAGCCATCAATGGCAAGCACCGTCGTACCTGCCCGCCCGGG
>JBILYW010000555.1:0-2992 GCA_044377555.1 Pseudomonas sp. | reverse complement strand
TCAACATGCAATGTCGGGGCGCAGTCGGGTTGCCCGGCGCAGGCTTCGTCCAGCGCGGCCTGACAGGCGAGGGCCAGATCCATGGCCTTGGGTTCTATCGGCAGGCTGCTGCCCAGGCGGCTGCGCACAAACTCCAGCAGGTCGTTGACCATTGCGCCCATATGGCGCGCGCCATTTTTTATGCCCCGTACATAGGTTTGCGCATCGACGTCGAGCCGGGTTTTGCGCTCCAGCATTTCGGTGGACATGCTCACCGCCTGCAACGGCGCGCGCAGGTCGTGACCGAGAATGGCGAGGAAGATGTCACGCGAGCGACTGACCTGCTCGGCATAGGCTGCCGTGGACTCGGCCAGCGCCTGATCAATGGCCTCGTTGAAGCGGATCATGTCCTGCAGGTGGGAGAGGGCCGGTGCGTCGATACTGGCAACCCACAGGCGAATCACGCAGGCGCGCAAGTGGCGGAACTCCGAAGTCATCTGCACCAGATCGAAACCTGCGGTATGGCGCAACTCGCCGTGGCTGGCGGCAGCGTCATCCAGGGCGGGGCTCGACTCGGGGCCTTCGCCTTCGGCTTTGGCCTGTTGCTCGCTGGCGGTTTGAGCGGTGTTCATGTCCCGCGATGCGGCCAGCAGGATTTCTTTGGCATGGTCGCGCAGCGCCAGGCTGTTCATGGATTCAGCCGCGGGCGTGATGGTTTCGGCAAATTGCTCCCATTCATCGACGATACGGTCAACGTTGTGCACGATGAATTCTGATAAGCGCATGACCACAAACCTTGCTGCAAGAGCGGTTGTGAAAAAAGGTGGCGCATATTAACGCCAAATCCCCCTTTTCTATACAACCGCCAATCTCCTGCCAAAACGGCGCATCAGAACAGAAAGTAGCGCTGCGCCATCGGCAATACATCGGCCGGTTCACACCACAGCAACACGCCATCGGCCTTGACCTGATAGGTCTGGGGGTCGACTTCAATGTTGGGTAAATAGCCGTTGTGAATCAGGTCGGTTTTTTGCACGTCGCGACAGCCTTTGACCACGGCGATCTGCTTGTGCAGGCCCAGCGCGGCGGGCACACCTGCGTCGAATGCGGCCTGGCTGATAAACGTCAGGCAGGTGGCGTGGCGCGAGCCGCCGTAGCTGGCAAACATCGGCCGGTAGTGAACCGGCTGCGGCGTCGGAATCGAGGCGTTGGCATCTCCCATCAGGCTGGCGGCAATGGCGCCGCCCTTGAGAATCAGCGTCGGCTTGACCCCGAAAAACGCCGGGCGCCACAGCACCAGATCGGCCCACTTGCCCACCTCCACCGACCCCACTTCGTGGCTCACGCCGTGGGTGATGGCCGGGTTGATGGTGTATTTGGCGATATAGCGCTTGGCCCGGAAGTTGTCGTTGCCGGGGCAGTCCTCTGCCAGCGGGCCGCGTTGCTTTTTCATCTTGTCGGCGGTCTGCCAGGTGCGGGTAATGACTTCGCCCACCCGGCCCATGGCCTGGCTGTCGGAGCTGATCATCGAGAACGCTCCCAGGTCATGCAGGATGTCTTCGGCGGCGATGGTTTCGCGGCGGATGCGGCTTTCGGCGAAGGCCACGTCCTCGGCGATGCTCGGGTCCAGGTGATGGCACACCATCAACATGTCCAGGTGTTCGTCGATGGTGTTGCGGGTGAACGGCCGGGTCGGGTTGGTGGAGCTGGGCAGCACGTTGGTCAGGCCGCAGGCCTTGATGATGTCCGGCGCATGACCGCCGCCCGCACCTTCGGTGTGATAGGTGTGGATCGTGCGGCCCTTGAAGGCGGCCAGGGTGGTTTCGACAAAGCCCGACTCGTTCAGGGTGTCGCTGTGAATGGCCACCTGCACGTCGTACCGGTCGGCCACGTTCAGGCAGTTGTCGATGGCGGCAGGGGTGGTGCCCCAGTCCTCATGCAGCTTGAGGCCGATGGCCCCGGCTTCTACCTGTTCGATCAGCGGTTGCGGCAGGCTGGCGTTGCCCTTGCCGGTGAACCCCATGTTCATCGGGAACGCGTCGGCGGCCTGCAGCATGCGCGCCATATGCCACGGCCCGGAGGTGCAGGTGGTGGCATTGGTGCCCGTGGCCGGGCCGGTGCCGCCGCCGATCATGGTGGTTACGCCGCTCATCAGCGCCTCTTCGATCTGCTGCGGGCAGATGAAGTGGATATGGGTGTCGATGCCGCCTGCGGTGAGGATCATGCCTTCACCGGCGATGACTTCCGTGCTGGCGCCGATGGCGATGGTGACGTTGGGCTGAATGTCCGGGTTGCCGGCTTTGCCGATGGCGTGGATGCGCCCGTTCTTGAGCCCTACATCGGCTTTGACGATGCCCCAGTGATCGACGATCAGCGCGTTGGTGATGAGTGTGTCCACCACCTCGCTGGCGAGCAATTGGCTTTGGCCCATGCCATCGCGAATCACCTTGCCGCCGCCAAACTTCACTTCCTCACCGTAGGTGGTGAAATCCTGTTCGACCTCGATCCACAACTCGGTGTCGGCTAAACGAACCTTGTCGCCCACAGTGGGGCCGAACATCTCGGCGTAGGCCTGGCGGGATATTTTCATTGTGCGTTCCTGAAAATTTGTGGGACATCTTCTGTGGGAGCGGGCTTGCTCGCGATGGCATCTACGCAGTTGTGCAGTCAGACCGCGTTGCCCGAATCGCGAGCAAGCCCGCTCCCACAAGGGTGTGTGTCGGGATCAATCCAGATTGCCCATTACCCGCCCGGCAAAACCGAACACCCGGCGCAGCCCGGCCAGTTCAACCAGTTCCACTTCCCGGGTCTGGCCCGGCTCAAAACGCACCGCCGTGCCTGCCGCAATATTGAGCCGCATGCCGCGGCTGTCGCCACGGTCAAACCTCAGGGCATCGTTGGTTTCGAAAAAGTGATAGTGCGACCCGACCTGGATCGGACGGTCGCCGCGGTTGGACACGCTGAGCGTGTGCGTGCGGCGGCCCGCATTCAGCTCGATGTCGCCCGATTCAAT
>JBILYW010000554.1:0-2994 GCA_044377555.1 Pseudomonas sp. | reverse complement strand
CGAACGGCACGCTCGATTATCGCCGGGCCGACCGAGGCCACATCCAGACCGATGCGCTGTTTCAGATAATCGAAAAACCGTTGATCGCCACTCATACCGTCACCTGCCCGCAGGCCTGATCATCGGCTGCAGGAAAGAGCAGCGCGCTCACGGCAGGGCTCAGCAGGTCATCGACGCTTATCCACTGCAACAACCCCTGCTCGTCTTTGCGTACCGGCCCCAGGTAAGGTGCGTCGCGGTTATCCAGACCATAGGGCTGAAAGTCCGCCGGATCACAGCGCAAGGTATCGCTGGCCTGTTCAAGCAGCATCCCCAGCAATTGCCCACGGTAGTTGACCAGCACCAGCCGGGTGCTGGTGCGGGCTACGGCGGCCTGGCCGAAGGTCATGGCGCTGATATCAATGACCGGAACCATTTGTGCACGGTGGGCAAACACCCCGGCCACCCACGCAGGGGCCCGGGCAATGGGTTTGAGCGGCAGGCGCGGCAGCACCTCAACCACATCGGTAGCGGCCAGGGCATAGCGCTCGTCGCCGATGTAGAACACCAGAAACAGACGCTGCTTCGACACCATGGCGCCCGCGTGTTTGGCCAGAGGATCGCTCATCAGACTTTGAAACGCGAAACGCCGCTGCGCAGCCCGACGGCAACCTGACTGAGCTCGTCGATCGCGAAGCTGGCCTGACGCAAGGAATCGACGGTCTGACTGCTGGCATCCCCCAGTTGCACCAGCGCAAGGTTGATCTGCTCGGCACCCGTGGCTTGCGCCTGCATGCCTTCATTGACCATCAGCACCCGCGGCGCCAGGGCCTGAACCTGATGGATGATTTGCGAAAGCTGCTCGCCCACTTGCTGCACCTCGGACATGCCGCGACGCACCTCTTCAGAGAACTTGTCCATGCCCATTACGCCGGCAGACACCGCGGACTGGATCTCGCGCACCATCTGCTCGATGTCATAAGTGGCCACGGCCGTCTGGTCGGCCAGGCGCCGGACCTCGGTGGCAACCACGGCAAAACCGCGGCCGTATTCACCGGCTTTTTCAGCCTCGATTGCAGCGTTGAGTGACAACAGGTTGGTCTGGTCAGCCACCTTGACGATGGTCACCACCACTTGATTAATGTTGCCGGCCTTCTCATTGAGGATGGCCAGCTTGGCGTTCACCAGGTCGGCAGCGCCCATCACGGAGTGCATGGTTTCTTCCATGCGGGCCAGGCCTTGCTGCCCGGAACCGGCCAGGATCGAGGCCTGGTCGGCGGCCGAAGTCACTTCGGTCATGGTGCGTACCAGGTCACGGGACGTGGCCGCAATTTCACGGGACGTGGCGCCGATTTCAGTGGTGGTGGCCGCTGTTTCAGTGGCCGTGGCCTGTTGCTGCTTGGAGGTGGCCGCAATTTCAGTGACCGACGTAGTGACCTGTACCGAGGAGCGCTGGGCCTGAGACACCAGTGAGGTCAGCTCGGTCATCATGTCGTTGAAGCCGGTTTCAACCGCGCCAAACTCGTCTTTGCGTTCCAGGTTCAGGCGCGAGCTCAAGTCACCGGAGCGCATCACTTCCAGAATCGAAACAATGCGCTTCATCGGCGACATGATTGCCTGCAACAACAGGAAGCCACAAAGCGCCGCCGCCAGCACCGCAATGACCAGGGAAACGATCATGCTGATCTTGGCGGTCAATACCGCGTGGGCAATGTTGTCAGTGGCTTCGGTGGCAGAGGTGCGATTGGCATCGATCAGGCTGTTGAGCTTCTTGCGCCCTGCCATCCAGGCCGGGGCCATCTGCTCGTTGAACAGGGTACGGGCCTGGGCGAACTCCTTGTTTTGATAGAGTGCGATGACGTTGGCCAGTATCTGGTCGTATTCCTTGTGCAGGACTTCGAACTCACTGAAGGAGGCCCTGTCATCACCGTCAAAGATGGTGTTGCGATAGTTCGCCAGCTCCTGGTTCAAACGATCTTCGTAGCTGGCGTACAGCTTGCTGTCTTCGTTGGTCAGATCACGCTGGTTGGCGGCCCCCACCAGTTGCTGGGTCAGGATATAGCTGTCGACCCAGGCGCTGCGAATCATCGAGCTGTAATAGACCCCGGGAATCGCATCGGTGCGCACCGTCTCTTCGCTGCTCTCGATCGAAAGCAAACGTGAGTAAGACGCTACAACCATCAACAACATGATTGCGATGATTACCGCAAAGCTCGCCAATATGCGTTGGCGTAACGTCCAGTTCTTCACAGTCAATCCTCGGGGCCATTCAAAATGATGGTGAGTATAGCCGAGGGTTCGCAATGATTCGCACAGACGTTGAGACGGATCTCACAGCAACAAGCAAAAAAACCTAATCAATAACGGCACGTCTCCTGTAGCCGCTGGCGAGGCACGAGGCTGCGATCAGCGGCTACAAAAGCACTCGCCTCAGACTGCCGCAGCCTGCTTGACCTGCGCTTCCAGCTCGGCCTTCAAACCCGGGTCGAGCTTGAGCTGTTTGGCCAGCTCTTCCAGATAGGCGCGCTCCATAAAATGCTCCTGATCCACCAGGATCAGGCTGGCGATATACATTTCGGCAGCCATTTCCGGGGTGCTGGCGGCACTTGCCACCTCCGCCGGGTCCAGCGGCTTGTTCAGCTCGGCTTGCAGCCACTTCTGCAACACCGGGTCGCTATCAAGCTTGCTGAGCTCGCCATCGATCAACTGCCGCTCACGTTCATCGACGTGGCCATCTGCCTTGGCGGCCGCCACCAGGGCCTTGAGGATCGCCTGGCTGTGCTGCTCCACTTGCGGTGCGGCAACACGGTCGATGGTTTGCGGCTCGGTTTGCGGAGCTGAACCCTGATTGGCCTGCCAGTTGCCGTAGGCCTTGTAGGCCAGCACGCCCAACGCGGCAAGGCCACCATAGGTCAGCGCTTGCCCGCCATATTTACGCGCACTCTTGTTGCCCAGCAGCATGCCCAGGGCACTGGCCGCCAGGGCGCCGCCCCCGGCACCGGAAAGCAAACCGCC
>JBILYW010000553.1:0-2998 GCA_044377555.1 Pseudomonas sp. | reverse complement strand
ATTGCCTACATGAACCCCGCCGCCGAACAACTGACCCAGTGGAAGTACGAACAGGCACAAGGTGTTGGCCTTGAGGTGCTCTTCAAGTTGCTCGACGAGAATGACCAGGATGCCGGTTTCAAACTGATTGACCATATTCTCAGTGGCCAGTTGGGTAACAGTCACGCGCACTCAAGGCAGATTCAGCGCATGGATGGCAGCACCGTCGCGGTAACGCTGGTCGGGGCGCCGATCATTCATGCGGGCGAGGTGAGCGGGGCGGTGCTGGTGCTGCATGACATGACCCAGGAGCGCCAGTACATCGCCAACCTGTCATGGCAAGCGACCCACGATGCGCTCACCGGGCTGACCAATCGACGTGAGTTTGAATACCGCCTGGAGCTGGTGCTGAAGAATCTGCATCGGCAGCAGGGCCGTCATGCTTTGATGTTTCTCGATCTCGATCAGTTCAAGCTGGTTAATGACACGTGTGGCCACGCGGCCGGTGATGAACTGCTGCGCCATATTTGTGCGCTGTTGCGAACCGGGTTGCGCGAAGGCGATACGCTCGCTCGTCTGGGGGGAGACGAGTTCGGCATCCTCCTGGAAAACTGCCCGATCGATATGGCAGAGAAAATCGCGGGAGGCCTGCGCCAGTCTGTGCAAAGCCTGCACTTCGCCTGGAAGGGGCGACCGTTCATGAGCACCATCAGTATTGGCCTTGTGCATATCCATCAAGCCCCGGTCACTCTGGAAGCGTTAATGCGCGCAGCGGACATGGCCTGCTACATGGCCAAGGAAAAGGGGCGCAATCGGGTGCAGGTCTACCATGTGGATGACACTGAATTGTCATTGCGCTTCGGTGAAATGGCCTGGGTACAGCGTTTACATGTCGCACTGGAAGAGAATCGCTTTTGCCTGTACTCGCAAGAAATTACCCCGCTGGGGAACGTGCAGGAGAACGGCGGGCACATCGAGATCCTGTTGCGGCTGCACGATGAGTCCGGGGGCATGGTCATGCCTGACAGTTTTATTCCGGCGGCCGAACGTTATGGCCTGATGAGCTCTATAGACCGCTGGGTGGTCGAAAACGTGTTCAGGATTATTTCTGAATGTACGGCCCAGGCCGGGAAGCAGCCGATGGCCATGTGTGCCATCAACTTGTCGGGCTCTACCATTGGCGATGAAGATTTCCTGGAGTTCCTGCATGAGCAATTCGAGTGTTTTGACGTTTCACCCAAGCTGATCTGCTTTGAAATTACAGAAACAAGCGCGATTGCCAATTTGGGCAGTGCCATTCGTTTTATCAATGATCTGAAGGCATTGGGTTGTCACTTTTCACTGGATGACTTCTGCGCCGGGATGTCGTCGTTTGCATACTTGAAACATCTTCCCGTCGACTTTTTAAAAATCGACGGCAGCTTCGTCAAAGACATGCTGGACGACCCTATCAACCGGGCCATGGTTGAAGTTATCAATCATATTGGTCATGTGATGGGCAAGCGCACGATTGCGGAATTTGTTGAAAGTGTACAAATAGAACAGGCACTGATCGAAATCGGAGTGGATTATGCGCAGGGATATATTATTCAACGCCCGCAGTTATTCACTTTTGACAGTTTGTTACAACGCCCCCAGCGTTCGAGGCCTTTGGCTTTGAAGTCGCCGGGCACTTTGCGTTGATCTGATGTACATTTTCTAATTCACCTCTCAAAAAGGAATTGAATTGTGATTGACGCATTTGATCGAACCGGGCCTCTGATGGAAGAGGAAAGTTACCCTCAGTGGGCTCAACAGTTGATTCGGGACTGTAGCAAGAGCAAGCGTCGGGTTGTCGGGCACGAGATCTACAAGCGCATGCGCGATAACACCCTGAGTTCCAGAGCCATGCGTACTTACCTGATCGGCGGTTGGCCAGTAGTCGAGCAGTTTTCGCTGTACATGGGACGTAACCTGGGGAAAACCCGTTATGGGCATCACCCGGGCGAGGACATGGCGCGCCGCTGGTTGATTCGCAATATCCGGGTCGAGCTCAACCATGCAGATTACTGGGTGAACTGGGCTCGGGCCCATGGTGTGAGCCTTGAAGAGCTGAACGCACAAGACCTCCCGGCAGAGTTCCAGGCGCTGAATGACTGGTGCTGGCACACCTGTGCCACGGACTCGCTGGCCGTGTCCATGGCTGCCACTAACTACGCCATTGAAGGCGCAGTGGGTGAGTGGGCGATGGCGGTGTGTTCAAAGGATATCTACGAAGAGTCGTTCCCGCCGGAGGGGCGCAAACGTGCGATGAAGTGGCTGAAGATGCATGCCCAGTATGATGATGAGCATCCTTGGGAAGCGCTGGAGATCGTATGTACCCTGGCGGGGATGAACCCGAGTCAGGAGCTGATCGGGCAACTGCGCAAGGCAATTTGCAAGAGTTACGATTACATGTACCTGTTTTTGCAAAGCTGCCTTCAACTCGACAAGGCACCGGTTGAGCATGAGCGTCTGGAACTGGTTGTGAGCTGATCGCCCGGCAAGGGTATAAAAAAACCGCAACCTGCGTTCTCGCGCAGGTTGCGGTTTTTATTTGTCGTCCTGTTATTGCGCGTCGAAAGCCTGGCCGTTGATCCCGGTGCTGTCGGGGCCCATCAGGTACAGGTAAACCGGCATGATCGCCTGAGGCTCTGGATTGTTCTCAGGGTTTTCGCCTGGATACGCCAGGGCGCGCATGCTGGTGCGGGTCGCGCCGGGGTTGATGCTGTTGGAGCGTACCGGGGCGACGCTGTCGACTTCGTCTGCCAGGGTTTGCATCAGGCCTTCGGTGGCGAACTTCGATACGCCATAGGCGCCCCAGTAAGCGCGGCCTTTGCGCCCAACACTGCTGGAGGTGAAGATCACCGATGCGTCCTGCGACAGCTTGAGCAGGGGCAGCAAGGTGCTGGTGAGCATGAACGTGGCATTGACGTTGATGTGCATCACGCGCATGAAGTTCTCGCCTGACAGCTGCTCCAGAGGCGTGCGTGGGCCAATG
>JBILYW010000075.1:0-9193 GCA_044377555.1 Pseudomonas sp. | reverse complement strand
GATGGCGCCGTGCGTCAATCGGCGCCCATCAGTCCTGCGCTGCATCTGGGGGCCAACCGGGTGCTGGTGGTGGGGGTGAGCGGTAACCCGCGAGGGCCGGACGTGCAGGATGGCCAGCCGCGTTTCTACAACGCAGCTCAACCGACCCTGGCACAAATTGGCGGGCATATGCTCAACAGCACGTTTATTGACAGCCTGGAGGGTGATATCGAACTGTTGGAGCGCTTGAATCACTTCAGCCGTTTGCTGCCCCGGCAAACGGACAACCTGGGCCTGTCGCCCGTGGAGGTACTGGTGATTGCCCCCAGTCAGCCCATCGACGAAATTGCCGCACGCCACCGGCATGAGTTGCCGCTCGCATTACGCACATTTTTGCGTGGCCCCGGAGCTACCAAAACCAGTGGCGCAGGGGTGCTGAGTTACTTGCTGTTCGAGTCGGGTTATTGCCGGGAGCTGATCGAGCTTGGCCGCCGCGATGCGATGGCCAAGCACGATGCGCTGTGCGAGTTTTTGAACCTGTAGTCGCAGCTTTTGGCGGCGACTACAGGTGTTTACTCGGCGATCTGCAGTTTGCGCGCTTCGGTGTAGATGTAGCGCAGCTTGTCGTACTCAAACGGCGAGTCGAACTGGCCATAGCGGAATTTGGTGTTGTAGCGCTTGTCGATAGCGCCCAGTACCCAGATT
The DNA here is from genome assembly GCA_044377555.1 of Pseudomonas sp. GTDB lineage: Bacteria > Pseudomonadota > Gammaproteobacteria > Pseudomonadales > Pseudomonadaceae > Aquipseudomonas. The sequence goes on along the minus strand of JBILYW010000075.1, from coordinate 8,509 downwards.
TCCGGATGGCGTGTGCTTTCGTGCGGCACGTTGAGGAAGTTGATTTCCTGGCTGGCGCCATAGTCAACCACCAGGCCGGTAGTATCGCGCAGGTTGGACGGGCCGAGGATCGGCAGCATCAGGTAAGCACCGCCCGGTACGCCATAAAAGCCCAGTGTTTGCCCGAAATCTTCGCTTTGACGGGGCAGGCCCATCGAGGTGGCCGGGTCCCACAGGCCGCCAACGCCCAGAGTCGTGTTCAACAGCAAGCGCCCGGTGGTCTCCAGCGAGCGGTGGCCCTTGAGCTGCAGCAGGCTGTTGAACAGGTTCGGAACATCGCCCAGGTTGTTGAAGAAATTGCTCACGCCAGTACGCAGAAAGCTCGGCGTGACATAGCGATATCCATCCACCACCGGCAGGAATACCCACTGGTCGAAGCGGTAGTTGAAATGGTAGATGCGGCGGTTGATTGACTCCAGCGGGTCATACACGTTGAGCGCGTTCATGGTGGCGCGTTCAAATTCACGCTGATCCAGGCCCGGATTGAACTTCAGCAGTTTCAATGGCTGGGTAAAGCCGTCGACATCTGGCGTGAGCTCCGTGTGAGCCTTGCTGTTGTCCGCGTGGGCAAAGCCTGCGCTGAGCAGGGTGGCAATAAGCAATAGTTGTTTAGCCACGGAAAAACTCCAGCATATCGTCAGCGTTGACTCGGTAATTGAGGTTGCCGCAGTGGCCGCCGTACGGGTAGACCGTCAGGCGGTTGCCGAAAGTCTTGCGCAGGAATCCCAGGTCGCCAGGGCCGAGGATGATGTCATCGGCGTTATGCATGACGGCAATCTTGGGGCTGTCTTTCAGGTAGTCCTGCAGCGCGTAAAGGCTGACCTGGTCAATCAGTTGCAACAGGCTGCCGCCATCGGTTTTGGCGCGCCACATCGGGATCACTTGCTCCGTGAGGTAGCAGTCAAAATCACACAGCAGTGAGCGCTTGAGAAAGGGCGTCAGGCTGGTGCCTTCGGTGATCGGGTAGTTAGGCGGCGTGATAAGGCCGCGGCGGTTGATCAGGTCCGAGGTGAACACAATATCGGCCGACGAGAAACGGAAGACGGTGCCGATCAGCATTGCCATCTGCTCGTTGGTCAGGCGCTCCTTGGAGTTCTGCAGGTCATAGACCAGGGCCGCGTTCAGGTCCACCCGGCCTTTGTCCTGGAAGTAGCGGGTCAGCTTGCCCAGTACCAGCTCATAGAACGTGGTGGTGTTGTTGATGCCTTTGACCTCTGTCTGCACCATCTTGTCGAGGTTGCTGATGGAGGTATAGAGGTTGACCGGGGGGTTGAGCATCAATACTTTTTTGAAGTTGAAGCTTTTGCGGGTTTCATCCAGGTGGCTGACGAACGCTGCATCCAGCGCGCCAAGGCTGTAACCCGCCAGGTAGTAGTCGGTCACCGGAACGCTTGCTTGCTGGGCGCGTACGGCCTGCATCACGTGATACAGGTCCTCGGCATCGTACTGGCTGATGCCCGGTGTGGCCAGGCGCGAGGCTGCACTCATGAAGTCATAGCTGGTCGGTGATGACAGCTGGACAACGTGATAACCCTCTTTGTAGAAGAGCTTTTTCAGGTACTCGTTGAGGCTGCTGTCATAGGCCGCGCCGGTGCCGGCAATCAGGAACATCAGCGGTGCAGGATGGTCCTGTGTTGCCATGCGGTAGGTCAGCTTTTTCACGGCCCAAAAGTTGGCGGGTAGTGTGAACTCGCGCTCGGGGCGCAGGTTGAGTGTGTGGTCCGATTGGTTGATGTCTTCTTCGTCGGGCAGAAGCGGGCGCATCTCCGGCGGAGTGGTGGCAATCGTGGCTTCGAACGGATTGGTTATCGGGTAGCCATAGGTTGCGGGATCGACATCGACCGCCTGTGCGGACGCACTCAAGATAAGGCCGCCTAATAAGGCAGCGAAGGGCAGAGAACGAAGCATGAAGACTATCCCTAAAAAGGTGCGCAAAAGATTCGCAGGCTATGACCACAGGGCTAGTACTGAAGTGCCATAAGGCGACACTAAATAAATCCCCAGAGAGTATCGGGCAGGAAAAAAGCTACCCAAAGATACACGTTGAATGACTTTAGTTAACAGATATCTGATTGCAAGGCTTGCATAGGCAGGGATGGAGATTAAGCTGGGCGCCGCTTTTGTCTATCGGAGTTTTTATGCGACCTCGTTTGCCGTTGATCTTGCTGCTTATCGCCCTGCCTGTGTGGCTGATTGCCAGTTATGGGCTGCGTTACGGCTTGATGGAAGACCCGCAGTGGGTGGGGACGTGTGTTGCAGAGGCTGCGCGCTGGGAATGCCAGCTGCGTTCGAACCTGGGGTTGTTGATTCATTTCAGGGTGTTGGGATGGGTTGCGCTGGTGCTGTCGATTGTCGCGTTCTTTGTACGTGGGCGCGTCGGCCGTACGTTGGCAGTGCTGGCCTTGCTGTTCGGCTTGCCTGCACTGGCGCTGTATAACGCCAGCCTGGCCGTGTTTGCGGTGGTGATTGCAGCGCTGCGATTGGTGCGGGCAGCGAAGTAAGAAGCCGCAATGTGGGGGCTAACCCGGCTCCCGCATATCCGTATTTCGTGTTTTAAGCCCGAGGGAGCGAGCCTGCTCGCGAAGGTATCAGCGCGGTCTTCCTGACAGATCGCATCGTCTGAATCGCGGGCAAGCCCGGCTCCCACTAAGGTGGGGTGTTACGCTTTCTGGCGCAGGCTGCGCCACAGTGCGATCACCATCATTACGCTCACCAGCGCCCAGCCCCAGGCCTGTTCATTGATCAGGCCTTCGCGGTACAGCTGCACCGGTACGCTCGCGCCAATGATCAATGCCAGCAGGCCGAACTCGCGGCGTGGGCCACGTACCGGGCGCAGCATATAAACCAGTGCAGGCAGTACCAGTGCTGCACTCGGGAAGCTGCGATAGCGTGGTTCAAACACCAGCCCCAGCATCATCACGGCACCGGCAAACCCGGCTGCCGCCAGCCACCAGCCTGCATGGCGTTCCAGCACATTGAACAGGCGCTCGCGCCAGCCCTCTTTTTGGCCAAGTGCCAGCGCGGCATGACTCAATACGATCAGGTTCAGGCCAACGAGCAAGCCCGCCCATACCCACTCGCCAGCAAAACGGCTGGTGACTGACGCCAGTTCAGCCCATGCCACGACAGAGCATCCCGCCACAGCACCCAGTGCCGGCAGCAGCAGGGCGGCACGGGTCGAGCGAACGCGCCCGCCGATGATCAGCGTGGTCAGAAACAGCGCTGCGCCCAGGCCCAGCCAGGCTGGCCAGTGCGGCAGGTTGGATACGGGGCCTGCCAGGATGCCTTTCTCCTGGCGATCGGCGTCAAACAAACCCCAGTAACCGCCAACAGCGCCTTCACTGCCACGCTTCCAGGGTTGGTCGAACGCTTCGATCAGGTTGTATTTCCAGCCGTTTTGCTCGGCCAGAGTGACAAAGCCACGAATGAACCTGGCTTCGTTGACCCTGCTCGGCAGGGCGGTTTCACGCTGGCGACCTTCGCTGGGCCAGCCGGTCTCGCCGATGAGGATGTCTTTGGGTGCGAATTTGTTGCCGAACACCTGACGGATTTGTGCGACGTGGTTGACTGCCTGGTCAATGCCTGCAGGGTCATCTTCCCAGTAAGGCAGCAAGTGAATGGTCAAAAAGTCTACCGCCGGGGCGATTTCCGGATGTTGCAGCCAGAACTCCCAGACGTCGGCATAGGTCACGGGTTGCTTGATCTGACTTTTAACCTTGCCGATCAGCTTGACCAATTGCGGAGCGGTCACTTCTTTGCGCAGCAAGGCTTCGTTGCCGACGATCACTGCGCTGACCACGTCCGGGTTGGCATTGGCCGAGGCGATCAGGGCGTTGACTTCCTGTTCAGTGGCGACAGGATCGCTGCTGACCCAGGCACCGATCATCAGTTTCAGGCCGTGCTTGCGTGCGAGGTCCGGCAGGGCTTCAAGGCCGGCCTGGGAGTAGGTGCGAATGCATTGAAAGCGCGTTGCCAGCAATGCCAGGTCCGCATCGATGCGCTCAACCCGTGGTACGAAAGGCTGGTCGAACGGTGACTGGTCCTTGTCGAACGGTGTGTAGGACGCGCATTGCAATTTATGGGTCGGTGTGGCCGCATCGGGCAATATCACCGGCTTGCCAAGGCCGTACCAGAAGCCGGCAATGGCAAAAACGCCCAGTAAACAGGCAAAGAGGTAAGGCAGCACGGGGAATCGGGCAGTCGCGGACATGGTCAGGCCGTATGGGAACAAAGCCGCGCATCTTACCTGCAATTGAGTGGCCTAAGCGGCTGCGTATGATTTTGACACGTAAAGTTCGGCGGCCCGTCCGGCAAAAACCTGTGTTGGCGCCATGTCGCTTGTAGTTGCCTGGGCGTCGTGGTCAGAGCAGGGCTGACGGCAGTCGCGGTTGATGATCAGGGTGCAGGCTAAACAAGGTGTGAGAGCACTGAGCGAATCCAGATGCGGTCCGGCACTCGTCGGGCCCGGCACTGTGGGGAATCAAAGATGAAGAAGCGACGAATTTTGAGCGCGGGAGCTGCCTTGGTGCTGGCGATGAGTGCGGGCCTGGCAGGTGCCCAGAGCAAGCCGCCCCTGAATATAGGTTATGTGGACGGCTGGTCCGACAGCGTGGCGACCACCCATGTTGCGGCCGAAGTGATCAAGCAAAAGCTGGGTTATGACGTGAAGTTGATGCCGGTGGCAACGGGCATCATGTGGCAGGGCGTGGCCACGGGCAAACTGGACGCCATGCTGTCCGCCTGGTTGCCGGTGACTCATGGCGAGTACTGGGCGAAGAATAAAGACAAGGTCGTTGATTACGGACCCAACTTCAAAGATGCAAAAATCGGCCTGATCGTTCCTGAGTATGTAAAAGCCAGGTCCATCGAGGATTTGAAGGGCAGTGACGAGTTTAAAAACAAGATTGTCGGTATTGATGCCGGATCGGGCGTCATGCTCAAAACCGATGAGGCAATCAAGGACTACGACCTCAAGGGTTATAAGTTGCAAGCCAGTTCGGGGGCGGCCATGACTTCGGAGCTGGGTCGCGCCTATGCCAAGAATGAACCCATCGCGGTGACGGGTTGGGTGCCGCACTGGATGTTTGCCAAGTGGAAATTGCGCTTTCTGGATGATCCAAAAGGCGTATATGGCGCTGCAGAAACGGTAAACAGTATCGGCAGCAAAGAGCTGGGCAAGAAAGCGCCTGAAGTTGTCGCGTTTCTGGAGAAATTTTCCTGGAACTCAAAAGATGAAATTGGTGAGGTAATGCTGGCTATTCAAGAGGGGGCCAAACCCGAGGCTGCGGCCAAAGAGTGGGTTGCCAGGCACCCGGAGCGTGTTGCCGAGTGGACCGCTAAATAATCGCGAAGCGTCTAGCTCGCAGTACACAAGACCGCTTGGTGTTTACATCAAGCGGTTTTTGCTTTTTTACAGTTGCCCGCTTATGTGCATCGTCCTTGCAGACTAGAGAAAACGCGGGCTGCAGCAGATTTTGGGCTCTACTACTAAAGTCGTCTGGAATTGAATTTGCGGCGCCCTAATAGTGAAAACGTTCCATCTCATCTGTGCTGCGAGGACAAAAATAATGAACGACAGCATTTACCTCTCGATTCAAAACAGCCCGCGCTTCAAGGAGCTGGTCAAAAAAAGAGAGCGGTTCGCCTGGATTCTCTCGGCAATCATGCTCGGGCTATATGCCGCCTTTATCCTGTTAATTGCTTATGGGTCACACATCATGGGGACCAAGTTGAGTCCCGATTCGTCTATTACCTGGGGTATCCCGATTGGTGTGGGGCTGATTGTTTCGGCCTTTATTCTGACCGGCATCTATGTGCGCCGGGCCAATGGCGAGTTTGATGAGCTGAACAATGCAATTCTCAAGGAGGCAGGGCAATGATCGGGCGCCTATTGGCAACACTGGGCGTTGCCGCCCTTGCACCAGCGGTCTGGGCAGGAGAGGCCCTGACCGGCGAAGTGCAGAAACAACCGCTTAATATCTCGGCGATCATCATGTTCGTCGTATTTGTTGGCGCGACTCTGTGCATTACTTACTGGGCGTCCAAGCGTAACAAGTCGGCTGCCGACTATTATGCTGCTGGCGGCAAGATCACGGGTTTCCAGAACGGTCTGGCGATTGCGGGCGACTATATGTCTGCGGCGTCCTTTCTGGGTATTTCCGCGCTGGTTTACACCTCTGGCTACGACGGCCTGATCTACTCCATCGGCTTCCTGGTGGGCTGGCCAATCATCCTGTTCCTGATCGCAGAGCGTCTGCGTAACCTGGGCAAATACACCTTTGCTGACGTTGCCTCGTACCGTTTGGGTCAAACCCAGATCCGCTCGCTGTCGGCGTGCGGTTCGCTGGTGGTGGTGGCGTTCTACCTGATCGCGCAGATGGTAGGTGCAGGCAAGCTGATTCAGTTGCTGTTCGGTCTGGACTACCATGTTGCGGTGGTTCTGGTAGGTATTCTGATGTGCATGTACGTGTTGTTCGGCGGCATGCTGGCAACCACCTGGGTACAGATCATCAAAGCGGTGATGCTGCTGTCGGGTGCGACGTTCATGGCTGTGATGGTGATGAAACACGTCAACTTTGATTTCAATGCGTTGTTTGCCGAGGCAGTGAAAATTCACCCTAAAGGTGAAGCGATCATGAGCCCGGGCGGCCTGGTGAAAGATCCGATTTCGGCCTTTTCCCTCGGTCTGGCACTGATGTTCGGTACTGCCGGCCTGCCACATATCCTGATGCGCTTCTTCACCGTGAGCGATGCCAAGGAAGCACGCAAGAGCGTGTTCTACGCAACGGGCTTCATCGGTTACTTCTACATCCTGACCTTTATCATCGGTTTTGGCGCGATCATCCTGGTAAGCACCAACCCTGCATTCAAAGACGCTGCTGGCGCCTTGCTGGGTGGCAACAACATGGCGGCCGTGCATCTGGCCGATGCGGTTGGCGGCAGCATGTTCCTGGGCTTTATCTCGGCCGTAGCCTTCGCCACTATTCTTGCGGTAGTAGCGGGGCTGACCCTGGCCGGTGCCTCGGCGGTGTCTCACGACCTGTATGCAAGTGTGATCAAGAAGGGCAAGGCCAACGACAAGGATGAGATCCGCGTTTCGAAGATCACGACTATTGCCTTGGCGGTACTGGCGATTGGCTTGGGCATCCTGTTCGAAAGCCAGAACATCGCATTTATGGTGGGCCTGGCGTTCTCCATTGCTGCGAGCTGCAACTTCCCTGTACTGCTGCTTTCCATGTACTGGAAAAACCTGACCACTCGCGGCGCCATGATTGGCGGCTGGATGGGGCTGATCAGTGCGGTGGGCTTGATGATTCTGGGGCCGACCATTTGGGTGCAGATCCTGCATCATGAAAAAGCCATTTTCCCTTACGAGTACCCGGCACTGTTCTCCATGATCATTGCATTCGCGGGTATCTGGTTCTTCTCCATCACGGACAAGTCCAAGGCGGCAGAGAAAGAACGCGCCTTGTTCTTCCCTCAGTTTGTGCGTTCACAGACTGGTTTGGGGGCGAGCGGGGCGGTGGATCATTAATCAGCGGTAGGCGTTATGTGTAAAGCAATCCCCCTGTCGTGAGGCAGGGGGATTTTTTTGTGTTGAGGTTTGTATGGGAGCGGGCTTGCTCGCGATGGCATCACTGCGGCCTGTCAGGCGAGCCACTGCGATACCATCGCGAGCAAGCCCGCTCCCACAGCTGTCAGTTCTGCACAGGGTTAAAACGGCGCAAAACAAAAACGGCCTCTATATATAGAGGCCGTTTTGTTTGCAGCTAAGACTATATCGTGGGATATGCCTTACTTGCGGTCTTCCAGCTTGGTCAGGTCACGCTGCTCGTAACCGGTGTACAACTGGCGCGGACGGCCAATCTTGTACGGGCTGGAGAGCATTTCTTTCCAGTGCGAGATCCAGCCAACTGTGCGCGACAGGGCGAAAATCACGGTGAACATGCTGGTTGGAATGCCGATCGCCTTGAGGATGATCCCCGAGTAGAAGTCGACGTTCGGGTACAGGGAGCGTTCGATGAAGTACGGGTCGGTCAGGGCGATCTCTTCCAGGCGCATGGCCAGTTCGAGTTGTGGATCGTTCTGAATGCCCAGCTCTTTAAGCACTTCGTCGCAGGTCTTTTTCATCACGGTGGCGCGAGGGTCGCGGTTTTTGTAAACCCGGTGACCAAAGCCCATCAGTTTGAACGGATCGTTTTTGTCCTTGGCCTTGGCGATGAACTTGTCGATGTTTGAAACATCGCCAATTTCGTCGAGCATGGTCAGAACGGCTTCGTTTGCACCGCCGTGGGCGGGGCCCCACAGTGCAGCGATACCGGCAGCAATACAGGCGAACGGGTTTGCGCCCGAAGAGCCTGCCAGGCGTACGGTGGACGTCGAGGCATTCTGTTCGTGGTCAGCGTGCAGGATAAAGATCTTATCCATTGCCTTGGCCAGTACCGGGCTGATCGGTTTGATCTCGCACGGT
>JBILYW010000552.1:0-3003 GCA_044377555.1 Pseudomonas sp. | reverse complement strand
TGTCTTCATCATGGGCGACAAACATGTTCGACGCAGTCGTCGCGCCGGCGGTACTGCGCAGGGTAGGGGTGGAGTAATTGCCCGTTTCGCGGGTGTGCTTGGCTCCGGCGGCGGCATACACCGTCCATTGATCGTTCAGATCATATTCACCGCGGGCCATGCCGTAGGTGTCTTCCAGCTCGGTGAAGGTCCATTTCTGGCTGTAATTGGTGTCTGCATCCGGCGCATGGGGGATGGCGGTCAGTGTAAGGGGCACGTACACGGTGTTGCGATTGCCGTTGATACGCTGTTTTTGATAGCCAAAATCGGTGGATAGCCGCAGACGGTCACCCCGGTAATCCAGGCCCAGGGCAAACAGCTTGGTGCGCTGGTTTTCGGCGTCGACGGCGGTGTCACCCTCGCGCTGTGCCGCGTTCACGCGGATGCCGAACTGGTTGTCGGTGCCGAAACGCTGGCCAATGTCCAGGTGCTCACCCACGCGACCGCTGCTGGAGATATCCGTGGTAAAGCGCCGGGTAGGGGTGTCCTGCGCACGCTTGGGTTGCAGGTTGATGCCACCGCCCACGCCGGAACCGGTAGGCGTCACGCCGTTGATGAAGGCGTTGGGGCCCTTGAACACTTCGACCCGCTCAAGACTGTCAGTGCTGATCACTTGGCGGGGCAGCACGCCGTACAAGCCGTTGTACGAAATATCGTCGCTATTGAGGGGCAAGCCACGAATCACAAACACCTGTGCCGCGTTACCGTAACCAAAGGACTGGCGCACCGAGGAGTCGTTGAGCAGCACATCGCCAATGCTTTCGGCTTGCTGGTCTTCGATCAGCTGCGAGGTGTAGCTCGACATGGTGAAGGGCACATCCATGATGTCCTGGTTGCCCAATACACCCAGCTCGCCGCCGCGTGCCACCTGGCCACCGCTGTACACGGGGGGGAGTGCACTTTGCGGCAGTTCATCGGCAGAAATGGCGGTGCTGTCCAGAGTCAGGGTATTGCCGGTTGCCTGCCCGGCATGGGCCGCACTGCACAGTGATGCACCTAAAATGCCGAGCAGGGCGCCCGCAATTGAAGTCAAACGAAAGGGAGGCAGCATTGGGTTTCCGCAATAAGTAGGGAGAGATCAGCTTCCGTGCGGATGAAAAGGCAAATGATATAGATTCTCTTTAGATACAAAAAGAAATATCTGGCCTCCAAATGAACTCTCTCTTACGTAATGCAGCCCTATTGCCCTCCCGGGATGTACACCACGCTCCCGCCTTCACGCTGATGCAGCAGCCGGTCACCGTTATCGGCCTGGCTGGTGATGGTCTGGTGATCCACGCTCAGGTAGCCAAGGGGCAGGGGGTCGCCGCTGCGGTACTGGGCGAAAAACAGTGTGCGCTGCGGGTTGAAATGCTGGCCGCTGGTTTTGTCCAGCCAGGCCATCAATCCGGCACTGTCGCCTTCGCGGGGGAAGTCCTGGCCCTGGTCGACATAGAAAAACGGTTCGCCCTGGTTCTGCACATACATCGGCAATTTGTTATCGACATCGATCATTACCATGCGCCACTGCTCCCAGGGAGCTTGCTCGCTGGCCCGCGCCTTGACGTCCTGACCGAACTGGACAACCCCGCCACCCCCGTTGGACCAGGGGTAGACCACACCCAGTACCAACAGCAGCAAGGTGGCGCTGACACCAAAGCCGATCTTCCAGCCCCGGATGCTGCTTTTGCCTTGGGCGATGCGCCGCGTGACCCACCAGGCGGCCAGTAGCTGGGCAAAGGGCACCAGCGGCAACACGTAATAGCTGCGCCGGCTGCCGCTGGCGGTGAAGAATACAAACAGCAACCCCAGCCCCCACACCAGCCAACGCGTATTGGGCTCGATATGCCGCCACTGGCGCACGGCGACCCAGAGCCCGATCATCCAGAACGGTGCCCACGGCAGGGTGTACGCCGGCAAGTAGATCAGATAGGTGTAAATCGGCCCCATATGGTCGAATGGGTTGAAGAAGCGCACCACGTTTTCACGCAGCACCAGGCCCAATCCGCTCTCGCCATAGTCGATCGCGCCATACAGATGCGACAACACAAAGGGCAGCATGTACACCGCCCCGGCAATGAATAGCGCCACCACCAGGCGCAGGTTGAGGTGACGTTTCCAGCGTTGCTCGCTCAACAGATGAGGCAGCAGCACCAGCCCGGGCAGGATGAAACCGATCAGGCCCTTGAGCAGTGAAGTCACTGCCAGCAACAGAAAAAACACGCAGTACCGGCTCAGGCGCGTGTCTTCTGGCCCGCGCCAGTACCACCACACCGCCGCCAGCAGGCCGAACACGGTCAGAATGTCGGCCGTGGCCACCCGGGCCCAAAACACAAAGTAAAAGGTTGTGGCCAGCATCCAGCCGGCAATCAGCCCGGTGCCTTTGCGAAACAGCTGTTCGCCGATCGCGTACACCAGCCAGACACTCAGCCAGGCGGCAAACACCGACGACAGGCGCAGCGACCAATGGCCCAGACCGTCCATCAGCCCGGCGGTGGCGGTAATCAGCCAATAGGAGGGCAAAGGTTTGTCGTAGTACGGCGAGCCCTTGAGGTAAGGGTCCAGATAGTCACCGCTTTGCAGCATTTGCAGGGCGATATTGGCCCAGCGGGTTTCCGGGCCCCAGAGCTCCCGCGACCCCAGGCCCAGCAACAACAGCACGGCAGACACGGCCAACAACACCAGCAAAGCCTTTTGCCCGGAGTTCCAGGGTTTGATTTCGATCATTTAAGGCTGAACCTTGGGGAAGATGAATATCGCCAGATTGCCACGCTCGTAGCGTTTGCCGCCCAAGGGCAGCAGCTCGACTTCCTGGGTTTCCAGTGCTGAATGAACCCGCATGACCACGCCCACAGAGCCGCGCAGCCGGGCTTCTTTCATCCAGCGGCCGATGTTATCCATATCCACCTGACGCGCAGCTGAATCGGCATAGCTCAAACCGTACTTCAGTTCGCCCACGGTGTTGTAGAGGCTGACGTCAGGTCG
>JBILYW010000551.1:0-3010 GCA_044377555.1 Pseudomonas sp. | reverse complement strand
AAAAGTGACCCGCCGTAAGGGCGGAACCAATATTTCAGTTAAACGCGAATGCCGGATATGTACTCAACGCTTCAGTAAAACAGGCGATATCAGGAGGGCCGCAAGCGCCAGCCCAGCACATCGAGCAGGTCACAACCATCGCGCAACAATTGCGTCGCGACAGTGGCCACGTGTTTGAGGTCAACAGAATCGGCCTCTTGCACTTCGCGGCTGGAGAACATTTCCATCAGTTGGGTTACAGCCAGAAAGCGGGCGGCGGCGTTGGCATGGAGTACATCGAGAGGGGTGTTGCGGTCGATCAGCAAGGCGGGGATGGTGCAGTCGATAGCTGTTAACGGAATGTGCGGTGAATTCGTCATAAATAAATCTCTTAAAGTTCGATTTTAGCCATCCATTCTTGTCGCCAAACAAAAACAGGTGGCCGCTGTACGCGGGTTGGCGAACCGGTAACTTTAAGAAAACCCGGCAGACCCGAAGATCTCCCACGTACAGCTGCCATAAAACATTGCGAGCAAAATACACGCTCAACCGTATATAGCAATTATGTACTTATTTAAAGTTAGTCCAGATCGCCAAACCCGGTCGCCTTAGCGGCGAGCACCGACTATAGGCCCCTCACAGCGACCCCGGCAAATGTCAAACCTGTGCGAAAAATCCCGAAAAAATGTGAGCTTGCAGCATCGCGAGCAAGCCCGCTCCCACAGGATTTTTGATACCCGCACGTTGCGAGTCATTCTTGCCTTGTATAGGCTGGCGCGCCGCCCGCCCATCGTCCTGGAATCCCCGTTAATGCGATCCGTGTTCTCCTCGCTTTTACCCTTGGCACTGCTCAGTGCCACCCCCGCCTACGGCAGTGCCCTGGAACTGGGTGAGGTGCAGGTACGCAGCGAAGAAAGCAGCGAACTGGAAGCAGCTCAGAGCGCGCTCAATGAAATACCCGGCGCCAGCAACCTGATCGATATGAACCGCGTCGAAAACGGCCGCGCTGCCAGCAATGCCGATATTCTGGCTTACCAGCCAGGGGTCTACGCACAAACGGCGGGCAATGACGGGGCCAAGGTCTCGGTGCGCGGCTCGGGCATTAATCGCGCCCCCAGCGCCCACGGTTCAGGCCTGTATGTGATGTTCGACGGCTTGCCGTTAACGGGCCCCGGCGGCACCCCATACGAGCTGTTCGAACCCTTGTGGCTGAGCCGCGCCGAAGTACTGCGCGGTGCCAACGGTTTCGAAACCGGCTCACTGGCCCTGGGCGGGTCAATCAACTACGTCACCCACACCGGCTACGATGCGGCGCCGCTGCAAGTGCGCTATGAAGCAGGCAGTTACGGCTATCAAAAACGCCAGATCAGCTCCGGCCAGGTGCTTGGGGATCTTGATTACTACGTGGCGTTGACCGACTCCGACACCGATGGCTATCAGGATCACTCCCGCGGCAGCAGCCAGGGCATCGCCGCCAACGTCGGCTATCGCTTCAGCCCGCAACTGGAAACCCGCTTCTACCTGCGCTATCGCGAAACCGATAATGAACTGGCCGGGCGCGTGACCAAAGAGCAAATCAAACATCACCCCCGCGCGGCCAACCCGGCTTATGTCAGCGGGAACTACACACGTCCGCAGCCCGGCAGCACCTGGCTGGGCAACAAGACCACGATGTACCTGGATGACGATTCGCAACTGGAAGTGGGACTGGTCTATCACGACTACCCGATGGACCTGCGCGAAGGCCCCAACCGCCTGAAGGTGGCTTACACCGATGTCAGCGGTACGCTGAACTACAAACGCCGCGACACCCTGTTCGGCCTTGAAAGCAAAACCACCGTGGGGCTGCGCACTACCAAGCATCTGCCCAATAGTGGCGCCTCGGAATTTATCCGCATTTCGACTAAATACCCGGCCGGCACCAAGACCCGTGATTTCAGTTACCAAGGTTCGGACAGCGTGCTGCACGCCAGCAACGATCTGGAGCTGATCCCCGACCTGTGGCTGACCACCGGCATGGCCCTGATCTATACCCGCCGCGAAAGCGATGTGAGCTACCCCGAGAGCGGCGGCAAGGTCAGTCAGCATGATTGGGACTACGCGCCCCGTGTCGGCCTGCGCTATGAGTTCAACCCGAACCTGCAGGTGTACGGCAACCTGAGCCGTTCGGTTGAGCCGCCGCACCCTTGGTCGATGATCTGGAGTTCGCCGTACCGTTTCCCGGACACAAGCGGTCCTTCTGCTGGGCGTCAAAGCACGCCGATAGCCATGCAAAACCAGACGGCCACCACGCTTGAACTGGGCACACGTGGCGAGTCATGGGTAGGGAAATGGGATCTGGCCTGGTATTACTCGGCCGTGCGCCATGAATTGCTGACGGTTGAAATTGAAGCGCCCATTGTCGGCGAATACAACGCCAGCCCGACCGTACACCAGGGTTTCGAAGCTGGCCTGAACAGCCTGCTGTGGCAGCGCGATGCAATCGGTAAAGTATCCTTGCGTCAGGCCTACACCTTCAGCGACTTCCATTACCGCAACGACCCACGTTTTGGCGACAACAAGCTGCCGGGCATCCCGCAACATTACTACCAGGCAGAGGTCCGTTACGAACATCCCCAGGGCTTCTACGCCGGGGTCAACACTCAGGTGGCCTCACGCATGGCGGTAGATTACGCCAACTCGTATTACGCCTCGTCCTACATGCTGTTCGGTGCAACCCTGGGCTACAACTCCCCCAAGCAGGACTGGCAAACCTGGCTCGACCTGCGCAACCTCACGGGCGAACGCTACGCTGCCACCATTACCCCCGGTTACGACGACAAAGGGCTGGATGCCGCACGCTCCACACCCGGCGAAGGCATGGGCGCCTACGTCGGGGTGTCATACAGCTTTCGTTAATCGTTCGGTGTGATGTCGGCGGGCAGGCGCATTTTTTTGCGCCGGGTGCCGCTGAACAGCCCCCAGCTGGACAGGAACATGGCGGCGATCAGCGGGCCGATCACAAAGCCGTTAAGACCGAAAATCGCCATGC
>JBILYW010000550.1:0-3014 GCA_044377555.1 Pseudomonas sp. | reverse complement strand
TGACAAGGCGCTGGAAGTCGAAGCCGCAGGTTTTGCCAAACTGGCCAAGACCTCAGCTTCGCAATGCTTGATCGGCTTGTTCCTGAACGATCAGGAACTGAAGAAAAAAGCAAAAATCTACGACAAGATCGCCAAAGACGTGAAGCAGGCTGCCGTGCTCGGCGCAGGCATCATGGGTGGCGGTATCGCCTATCAGTCGGCCTCCAAAGGTACGCCGATCCTGATGAAAGACATCAACGAACACGGCATCGAGCAGGGTCTGGCAGAAGCCGCCAAGCTGCTGGTCGGTCGCGTTGATAAAGGTCGCATGACCCCGGCAAAAATGGCCGAAGTGCTTAACGGCATTCGTCCTACCTTGTCGTACGGCGATTTCGGCAACGTCGACCTGGTGGTCGAAGCTGTGGTCGAGAACCCGAAGGTCAAGCAGGCCGTACTGGCGGAAGTGGAAAATCACGTTCGCGAAGACGCCATTCTGGCCTCCAACACTTCGACCATTTCCATCAGCCTGTTGGCCAAGGCCCTCAAGCGTCCGGAAAACTTTGTCGGCATGCACTTCTTCAACCCGGTGCACATGATGCCGCTGGTTGAAGTGATTCGCGGCGAGAAGTCCAGCGACCTGGCCGTTGCAACCACCGTTGCCTACGCCAAGAAAATGGGCAAAAACCCGATCGTGGTCAACGACTGCCCGGGCTTCCTGGTCAACCGCGTGCTGTTCCCGTACTTCGGCGGTTTCGCCAGACTGGTCAGCGCCGGTGTCGACTTCGTACGCATCGACAAAGTGATGGAAAAATTCGGCTGGCCGATGGGCCCGGCATACCTGATGGACGTGGTCGGCATCGACACCGGCCACCATGGTCGTGACGTGATGGCTGAAGGCTTCCCTGATCGTATGAAAGACGATCGTCGTTCGGCGATCGACGCCCTGTACGAGGCCAAGCGCCTGGGCCAGAAGAACGGCAAGGGCTTCTACGCCTACGAGGCGGACAAGCGCGGCAAGCAGAAGAAAGTCGTTGATTCGAGCGTGCTTGAAGTCCTCAAGCCGATCGTTTACGAGCAGCGCGACGTGACCGACGAAGACATCATCAACTGGATGATGATCCCGCTGTGTCTGGAAACCGTGCGTTGCCTGGAAGACGGCATCGTTGAAACCGCAGCCGAGGCCGATATGGGTCTGGTCTACGGTATTGGCTTCCCGCTGTTCCGTGGCGGCGCTCTGCGCTACATCGACTCGATCGGTGTTGCAGAGTTCGTGGCCCTGGCTGATCAGTACGCTGAACTGGGCGCGCTGTACCACCCGACTGCGAAGCTGCGTGAAATGGCCAAAAACGGCCAGAGCTTCTTCGGTTAAGCGCCCCATTAGAGTGAGAGTGAAATTATGAGCTTGAATCCTAGAGACGTGGTGATTGTAGACTTCGGTCGCACCCCGATGGGCCGCTCCAAGGGTGGCATGCACCGCAACACCCGTGCTGAAGACATGTCTGCGTATCTGATCAGCAAAGTGCTGGAACGCAACGTCAAGGTTGACCCGAGCGAAGTGGAAGATGTGATCTGGGGCTGTGTAAACCAGACCCTGGAGCAGGGCTGGAACATCGCGCGCATGGCGTCGCTGATGACCCAGATCCCGCACACGTCTGCTGCACAGACCGTGAGCCGCCTGTGCGGTTCGTCCATGAGCGCCCTGCACACCGCTGCACAAGCGATCATGACCGGCAACGGTGACGTATTCGTGGTAGGCGGCGTCGAGCATATGGGCCACGTGAGCATGATGCACGGCGTTGACCCTAACCCGCACATGTCGCTGTACGCGGCAAAAGCCTCGGGCATGATGGGCCTGACCGCTGAAATGCTGGGCAAGATGCACGGCATCACCCGTGAGCAGCAGGATGCCTTTGCAGTGCGTTCTCACCAGCTCGCCCACAAGGCGACGGTAGAAGGCAAGTTCAAGGACGAAATCATCCCGATGCAGGGTTACGACGAAAACGGCTTCCTGAAAGTTTTCGACTACGATGAAACTATTCGTCCAGATACCACCCTGGAAAGCCTGGCGGCGTTGAAACCTGCGTTCAACCCTAAAGGCGGTACCGTGACCGCGGGCACTTCGTCGCAAATCACCGATGGTGCTTCGTGCATGATCGTGATGTCGGCCCAGCGTGCCCAGGAGCTGGGTATTCAGCCTCTGGCAGTGATCCGCTCGATGGCAGTTGCCGGTGTGGACCCTGCGATCATGGGCTATGGTCCAGTACCGGCTACGCAAAAAGCGTTGAAGCGTGCAGGCTTGAATATGGCCGATATCGACTTCATCGAGCTCAACGAAGCTTTCGCTGCACAGGCCCTGCCAGTGCTGAAAGATCTGAAAGTGCTCGACAAGATGAATGAGAAGGTTAACCTGCACGGCGGTGCCATCGCACTGGGTCACCCATTTGGTTGTTCGGGTGCGCGTATTTCCGGCACTTTGCTCAATGTAATGAAGCAAAATGGCGGCACTTTCGGGTTGTCCACCATGTGCATTGGTCTTGGCCAGGGCATTGCCACCGTCTTCGAACGCGTCTAAGCGTTGCGTTGATGGAAGCCGGGGCCATGTGCCCCGGTTTTTGTTTTTAAGCGTGTTTATTTTTTTATTTGCAGAGGGGCCGCAACATGCCGCTACAACCCGGGCTCTATCAACACTACAAAGGTCCGCAATATCGGGTATTCAGTGTGGCTCGCCACTCTGAAACCGAAGAAGACGTAGTGTTTTATCAAGCCCTGTATGGCGATTACGGCTTTTGGGTGCGCCCGCTGAGCATGTTCCTGGAGTCAGTCATCGTCGAGGGCGAACAGGTCCCGCGCTTTGCCCTGATCCAGGCCGAACCCAGCCTTTTTTCCCGGCCATAAGGCAAGGTCGCGCAGAACCCTGTGCTTGACCTCACCTTGTAGCCACTATATATAGCGGTGCCGCGTCAGGCGCGAACCGCCTTTCACTTCTAGAATTCAGGAATTTTCTGATCCATGGGCAAATCGCTGGTCATCGTGGA
>JBILYW010000074.1:0-9267 GCA_044377555.1 Pseudomonas sp. | reverse complement strand
TCCTTGAACAGCACAACCGTTGGCAAGCTTTGAATCCCGATACGGCCAACGATGTCCTGTTCAACTTCGCAGTTGACCTTGGCCAGCAACAGCTCGCCCTGATAGTCCTCGGCAATTTGCTCCAGGATCGGCAGCATCACCTTGCACGGCGCGCACCACTCGGCCCAGAAGTCCACCAGAACGGGCTGATCGAAAGAAGCCTGGACCACCAGTTTGTCAAAGTCTGCTGAAGTTACGTCGAAGCTGTAAGAAGGCTTGGGCTGGTTCATTCTGTGTCTCAAAGCAGGTAAATGGTGGCAACTATAAAGTCTGGACGCGCTGGCGCAAGCAATGCTTGCCGAGTGAGCTTATGGCGCTTTGACAAACGCCAGAGTGCCCAGAGCCTGTGTGTCGGGCTGGCCGATAATTCGCGAAGGCAGGTGCAGGATCAATTGGCCGGACTGGCTGGCACGGCCACGCAATTCAACCCGGGCACCGGCCGGGAAGGCTTGCGGGTTGAAACGCAGCTTGAACGGCAGCGCCTGGTTATTGCCGACGATCTTGCTGCTGGCCATCAGGCCCTGTGGGCGTCCGCGTTCGTCGACGATCAGCATCGCCAGCTCAACCTCGGCACCCGCCGGAACACCGGTCAGCACGCCGCTGAGCTCGCGCTGCCAGGACGGTAGCGGGCCCTGGTCGGCCGGGGCGTCGGTTTTGGGCTGTGTCAGCACTTGAGGTTGTGCCGATTTTGGCGGTTCACTGCTACAGGCGACCAGCAAACTGGCCAGACACAGCAAAACAAGCGTTCGTAGCGGCATACACGGCTCCAGCAGCAGGTCAGTCGATCCATCGGATGGGGTAAAACATAGTTGGCCGACTGTATACCGTAAAGCCTATGGCTTGTCTTGCCAGTGGGATGCGCTAACATGGCGCTCCCCATTTTTGTTGGCTGCCACCATGCACTGTCCCTTCTGCGGTGCCAACGACACTAAAGTCATCGACTCGCGTCTGGTCGCCGAGGGCGATCAGGTGCGTCGCCGGCGCGAATGCCTGGCCTGTGGTGAGCGTTTCACCACCTTTGAAACAGCCGAGTTGGTGTTACCCCGCCTTATCAAGCAAGACGGCAGTCGTCAGCCCTTTGACGAAGATAAACTGCGTGCAGGCATGCAGCGTGCGCTGGAAAAACGCCCGGTCAGTGTCGAGCGTCTTGAAGCCGCGCTGGCCCGAATCAAGCACAAACTGCGCGCCACCGGCGAACGTGAAGTCAAATCGCTGGTTGTTGGTGAACTGGTCATGGGCGAGCTGCAAAAGCTCGACGAAGTGGCCTATATCCGCTTTGCCTCTGTCTATCGACGCTTCCAGGATTTGAACGAGTTCCGTGAAGAGATCGACCGACTAGCCCGTGAGCCCTCAAAAGAATGACCCAGTGCACTGAACAATCTGTTTTGGACACCCATTACATGGCGCGCGCCATCGAGCTTGCGCGCAATGGGCTGTACACCACCCACCCCAATCCGCGTGTCGGTTGCGTGATCGTGCGTGACGGGCAGATTGTCGGCGAAGGCTGGCATGTGCGCACCGGCGAGCCCCATGCCGAAGTCCACGCCTTGCGGGCGGCGGGCGAGCTGGCCCGGGGCGCCACGGCCTATGTCACGCTTGAGCCGTGCAGCCACCATGGCCATACCCCGCCGTGTGCCGAGGGCCTGATCAATGCGGGCGTGGCGCGTGTAGTGGCGGCCATGCAGGACCCCAACCCTGAAGTCGCCGGGCGTGGCCTCAAGCGTCTGGCCGATGCCGGGATTGAGGTCCGCAGCGGCGTGCTTGAAAGCGAAGCGCGGGCGCTGAACCCGGGTTTCCTCAAGCGTATGGAACACGGTCTGCCGTTTGTGCGGGTCAAGCTGGCGATGAGCCTTGATGGCCGTACCGCGATGGCCAATGGCGAAAGCCAATGGATCACTGGCCCGGCGGCCCGTTCGGCCGTGCAACGCCTGCGGGCACAAGCCAGCGTGGTATTGACCGGCGCCGACACGGTGCTGGCTGATGGCGCCCGGCTGACGGTGCGCGGGCCTGAGCTGGGCCTGAGTCCCGAGCTGACAGCGCTGGCGCTCAGCCGTCCGCCGTTGCGGGTGCTGATCGACGGGCGTCTGCGAGTGCCGCTGGATGCACCGTTCTTCAAGGCAGGGCCGGCGCTGGTCGCCACTTGTGTGCCGCCTGCCGAGCAATACCGCACCGGGCCTGAATGCCTGGTGATCCACGGCGCCAACGGCCAGGTGGACTTGCGCAAGCTGCTGGTCGCGCTGGCGGCACGGGGCGTCAACGAGGTACTGGTCGAGGCCGGGCCACGTCTGGCCGGAGCATTTGCCGAACAAGGCCTGGTGGATGAGTATCAGATATTCATCGCCGCCAAGTTTCTGGGCTCTACTGCTCGACCATTGCTTGAGTTGCCGTTGACCCATATGAGCGAAGCGCCTTTGCTCAAAATTACTGAAATGCGGGCGGTTGGCGATGACTGGCGAGTCACAGCCATCCCTGTGCCATCAGCCAGCGTATAATTCTCAGCCTTCGTTTTACGCAGGCTTTGTTCTCAAGGGGAACGCCATGTTTACCGGCATCATCGAATCCATCGGCAGTATCCGCGCACTGACCCCAAAGGGCGGCGATGTGCGGGTTTCCATCGACACCGGCAAGCTCGACCTGAGCGACGTCAAACTCGGCGACAGCATCGCGATCAACGGCGTGTGCCTGACCGCGGTTGAGCTGCCGGGCAACGGCTTTGCGGCTGACGTCAGCCGCGAGACCCTCGATTGCACCGCGTTCAATGACTTGAAAAGCGGCAGCCGGGTCAACCTGGAAAAAGCCCTGACCCCTACCACGCGTCTGGGCGGTCACCTGGTGAGCGGTCACGTCGATGGCGTGGGCGAAGTGGTTTCGCGTGAAGAGAACGCCCGTGCCATCGAGTTCCGCATCCGCGCGCCCAAAGAGCTGGCCAAGTACATCGCCCACAAGGGCTCGATCACTGTCGACGGCACCAGCCTGACCGTGAACTCGGTCAATGGCGCCGAGTTCTCGCTGACCATCATTCCGCACACCTTGAGCGAAACCATCATGGGCGACTACCGCCCGGGTCGCCGGGTCAACCTTGAAGTCGATTTGCTGGCGCGCTACCTGGAGCGTCTGCTGCTGGGCGATAAAGCCGCAGAGCCGACCTCGGGTGGCATCAGCGAAAGTTTTCTGGCCGCCAACGGCTACCTCAAATCCTGACTTAAGGGGGTGCCGCGTGGCGCTCAACAGCATCGAAGAACTGGTTGAAGACATCCGCCAAGGCAAGATGGTCATCCTGATGGATGACGAAGACCGCGAGAACGAAGGCGACCTGATCATGGCCGCCGAGTGCTGCAAAGCCGAGCACATCAACTTCATGGCGCGTTTTGCCCGTGGCCTGATCTGCATGCCGATGACCCGTGAGCGTTGCGAACTGCTGAAGTTGCCGCTGATGGCGCCGCGCAACGGTTCCGGCTTTGGCACCAAGTTCACCGTATCGATTGAAGCCGCCACCGGTGTCACCACCGGCATTTCGGCGGCCGATCGCGCACGTACCGTGCAAGCCGCAGCGGCCAAAGACGCCAAGGCCGAAGACATCGTCAGCCCGGGCCACATCTTCCCGTTGATGGCACAGGCCGGCGGTACCCTGGCTCGCGCCGGCCACACCGAGGCCGCTTGCGACCTGGCCCGCATGGCCGGTTTCGAGCCAAGCGGGGTGATCTGCGAAGTGATGAATGACGACGGCACCATGGCCCGTCGCCCCGAGCTGGAAGTCTTCGCCGCCGAACACGGGATCAAAATCGGCACCATTGCCGACCTGATCCACTACCGGATGATCCACGAACGTACCGTTCAGCGGATTGCCGAGCAGCCGCTGGACAGCGAACTGGGCCAATTCAATTTGGTGACCTATCGTGATTCGGTTGAAGGTGACGTGCACATGGCGCTGACCCTGGGCAAGATCTGCGCCGAAGAGCCGACGCTGGTACGTGTGCATAACATGGACCCGTTGCGCGACCTGCTCATGGTCAGGCAGCCGGGCCGCTGGAGCCTGCGCGCCGCCATGACTGCGGTGGCCGAGGCCGGCAGCGGTGTGGTGTTGCTGTTGGGTCACCCGCTCGATGGCGATGTATTGCTGGCGCATATCCGCGAAACTGCTGACCAGTTGCCGGTGAAAAAACCGACCACTTACAGCATCGTGGGTGCCGGTTCGCAGATCCTTCGTGACCTCGGCGTGCGCAAAATGCGCTTGATGAGTTCACCAATGAAGTTCAATGCCATATCCGGTTTCGATCTGGAAGTTGTAGAATACGTGCCCTCCGAATAAAGACCGGTCGTGTCCTGTCCGAAATTCGTGGCCCAATATCCTTAAAGAACGCACGCGAGTGCGTTCTGGCTCTTTAATACGAGACATACCGAATGACCCTGAAGACCATCGAAGGTACCTTCATCGCCCCCAAAGGTCGCTACGCGTTAGTAGTTGGCCGTTTCAACAGCTTTGTTGTCGAAAGCCTGGTGAGTGGTGCCGTTGATGCCCTGGTTCGCCACGGTGTGAACGAAAGCGACATCACCATCATCCGTGCTCCGGGTGCGTTTGAAATCCCGCTGGTTGCGCAAAAGGTTGCTCAACGCAACGAATATGCGGCCATCATCGCCCTGGGCGCCGTGATTCGTGGCGGTACTCCGCACTTCGAATACGTTGCCGGTGAATGCACCAAGGGCCTGGCCCAGGTGTCCATGGAGTTCGGCGTGCCGGTTGCATTCGGCGTGCTGACAGTCGATTCGATCGAGCAAGCCATTGAGCGTTCCGGCACCAAAGCCGGTAACAAGGGCGCAGAAGCTGCCTTGTCCGCCCTTGAAATGGTCAGCCTGTTGGCACAGTTGGAGGCCAAGTGATTTCCGACGAAAGCGATCGTTTCAACCCGCGCGATCCAAAACCTGCGGACGCTGGCAAACCCTCCAAGAGCGCCAAGCGCCGTGAAGCGCGTCAACTCGCGACTCAGGCCCTGTACCAGTGGCACATGGCCAAGCAATCGTTGAACGAAATCGAAGCGCAGTTCCGCGTCGATAACGACTTCAGCGACGTTGATGCTGCCTACTTCCGTGAAATCCTGCACGGCGTGCCTGCGCACAAAGGCGAGATCGATGCTGCCCTGGTTCCGTGCCTGGACATCACCATCGAAGAACTCGACCCGGTTGAACTGTGCGTTCTGCGCCTGTCCACCTGGGAGCTGATCAAGCGTGTCGACGTGCCTTACCGCGTTGTGATCAACGAAGGCATCGAGCTGGCCAAAGTGTTCGGTTCCACCGACGGCCACAAGTTCGTCAACGGTGTGCTCGACAAGCTGGCGCCACGCCTGCGTGAAGCTGAAGTAAAGGCTTACAAGCGCTAAACGGCGCTGTCGGCCATGGGCGAGTTTGAGCTGATCCGCAACTTCTTCGCTGCCGCGCCCTGTGCGCAAGGCGGCGAGGGTGTTGCCCTGGGCATTGGCGACGACTGCGCCCTGCTGGATGTTCCCTTCGGGGAACAGCTGGCAATTTCCACCGACACCCTGGTAGCCGGGGTGCACTTCGCAGATCCTTGCGACCCTTTCTTGCTCGGTCAGCGTTCGCTGGCGGTGGCGGCCAGTGATTTGGCGGCCATGGGCGCAACACCCCTCGCTTTTACCCTTGCCCTGACCTTGCCGACGGTTGACGCCGGTTGGTTGCAGGCCTATGCCCGCGGTTTGAACCTGATGGCCCAAGGCTGTGGCCTGCGCCTGATCGGTGGCGACACCACGCGGGGGCCGCTGTGCCTGACACTCACGGTGTTTGGCCGCGTCCCGAACGGGCAGGCCCTGACACGTAGCGGCGCGCAGCCCGGCGACTTGCTGTGTGTGGGCGGCGAGCTGGGCAATGCCGCCGGGGCTTTGCCGCTGGTGCTGGGGCAGCTCAGCGCGCAACCGGTCATCAGCGAGCCGTTGCTGGCGCATTACTGGTCGCCGCAACCGCAACTGGCACTGGGCCAGGCACTGCGCGGCAAAGCCACCTCGGCGCTGGATATCTCTGACGGTTTGCTCGCCGACTGTGGTCATATCGCAGCCGCTTCCAGGGTCGGTTTGCTGATCGAAAACGACCGCTTGCCGATCTCGCTGGCGCTGCAGGAGTTCCTGGGGGACGCGGGGGCGCAGCAAGCCGCGTTGAGCGGCGGCGACGATTATGTGCTGGCGTTCACCTTGCCGGCCGTTGAGTTGCCGACCCTGCTCGCAGATGGCTGGCCGATCCACGTGATCGGCCGTGTAGTCGAAGGGCAGGGTGTAGGCTTGCTGGACATGGCTGGTCAGGACATCACCCCGGCAGTGCGCGGCTATCAGCATTTTCGTGCGTGATATGCGCAAATGGGCTTTTTGTGGGAGCCGGGCTTGCCCGCGATGGTATCACCGCAATTTGCCAGAGCCGTCGAGTCGTCTGCATCGCGAGCAAGCCCGCTCGCACAAGTCATATGGGCTCTGCGACAACTGATCAAACTTTTAGATATCTATCCCCGGTAATTCAGCCTAAGCGTCTGTAGGAACCTCCTGTTACAATGTCGCCTTTGCGAATTACCAGTCCTCAAACTGATCAGGAGCACAAGGTGCCCGTCGTTTTTGTTGCCGCTTGCAAGTTGCCGACCCCCTTTGCCGAATTCACCATGCATGGCTTTCTTGAGAAGGCCACGGGTCGTGAACACGTTGTGCTCAGCCTGGGCGACGTGACAGATGGCGCTCCTGTGCTGGGGCGCGTGCATTCCGAATGCCTGACCGGCGATGCCCTGTTCAGCCAGCGCTGTGACTGCGGCTCGCAGCTCGAAGCTGCCTTGAAGGCCATCGCTCGCGAAGGCCGTGGCGTGCTGCTGTATTTGCGCCAGGAAGGGCGTGGTATCGGGTTGCTGAACAAAATCCGTGCTTACGAGCTGCAAGATGGCGGCGCCGATACCGTTGAAGCCAACGAACGTCTGGGCTTTGCTGCCGATCAGCGTGATTACGCAATCTGCCTGCCGATGCTTGAGCACGTAGGCGTGCAGTCGCTGCGCCTGATGACCAACAACCCGCGCAAGGTCAAGGCCTTGACCGACATGGGCATCACCGTGGCCGAGCGCGTGCCGCTGCACACGGGGCACAACCCGCACAACAAACTGTACCTGGCGACCAAAGCCAACAAGCTTGGCCACATGATGGGCAATCAGCATCAAAACGAGGCTGACCCGGCGTGACCCGTGGTCAGATTCGTCGCCGGTTCAGCTTTGCCTGGTGGTGGCAACTGTTACTGACGTTGCTGCCGCTGTTGCTGGCCTGTGTGTTGTTTGGCAAGTCCGAGCCCTTGTTGCCTGCGCTGAAGATGCCGTTTTTCATCGCCGGCGTGGCGTCGATGTTTGTCAGCCTGCGTTTTTTCGGGGCCTACAAGCGTGGTCTGATCGCGACCCAAAAAGCCCTCGATACCCCGCAAGAGAACGACGCCTGGGCTGAACTGGCGCGCGCTCGCCGCAGCGCGTTGCTGGCCTCGGGTTTACCCGCCTGGATTGCCGCCCTGGCGGTGTTTGTCGGGCTCGAAGGTGTGCCGTTATTGCTGCTGGCACTGTCTTCGCTGGTGCTGTTTTACCTCTATCGCATACCGCGTCAACTCGGTTGATGCGTCTCTGGCTGGCGCCTCTGCTGCTGAGCGTCAGCCTTTGTTCACTGGCCGCCACTCGCGTGGTCAGCCTGTCCCCGTCCCTGTCTGAAATGGTCGTCGAACTGGGTGCCACCGATTTGCTGGTGGGGCGCCTGGACGCGGGCGAACCGCTGCCGGAGCTGGCACGCGTGCCGTC
Organism: Pseudomonas sp.; assembly: GCA_044377555.1. GTDB lineage: Bacteria > Pseudomonadota > Gammaproteobacteria > Pseudomonadales > Pseudomonadaceae > Aquipseudomonas. Next base: position 1,421 of record JBILYW010000074.1, on the reverse strand, counting down.
AGTGGGGCGCTATGGCCAGTTGGACATGGAGCGCCTGCTCAGCCTGCAACCCGACTTGCTTCTGCTCTGGCCGGGCAGTGTGGGCGTTGCGCAACGCGAGCAATTACGCCGCCTGAACATCCCGACCTACATTGGAGAACCGCGCAGCCTTGATCAGCTGGCCGATCAGGTGCAAGCGCTGGCTGTTGCCCTTGATCGCCCGCAGCGCGGCCAGGCGCTGGCGGCTCAATTGCGTCAGCGCCTGGCACAACTGCGCGGCCAGTATCAGCGCGACAAACCGCTGCGAGTGTTTTACCAGGTGTGGGACCAGCCGCTGTACACCGTAGGCGGCGGGCAAATCATCAGTGATGCGCTCGCCGTGTGCGGCGCAAGTAATGTGTTTGACGACCTGAAACTGCCTGCACCGCAGGTCAGTATCGAGTCGGTGTTGCAGCGCAATCCCGAGGTGATTATTGCCGGCACCCAGGCGCAGCTCGATGCCTGGAAAGCCTGGCCGCAGATAGACGCGGTCAAGCACGGGCGCTTGCTGTTGCTGGCCGACAAAGGCCTGGAGCGCCCGAGCGGGCAGATGCTGGAAGCGACGGCCAAATTGTGTGAACAGTTGGCGTCAGGGGACTAACGCCCTTCGCGAGCAGGCTCGCTCCCACAGGGCGTTTTCTAGAGGGTTGGGGTCCAGGTGACAGCCAGTTGCAAGCTGCGGCGTTCTTCGCGATAGCCGTAGTAGCTGCCGTCATAGCTGTAGAGGGCGCGGGTGAAGCTCTTGTCCAGAAGGTTGTCGACCTTCACGTCGAACCGGACTTGCGGGCTGGCCTGCCAGTTACCGCGCACCCCCAGCAGCCCATAGCCTGCAATCGGTTGCGTGTTGTCCTCATCATTGAAGCTGCGACTCATCGCTTGCCAGCTGGCGCCGACACCCACGCGGTCGAATTGCCGATCCAGGTCCAGGCTGAGCGTCCTGCGGGCGCGGCGGCTCAAGGTGTGGCCGGTGTCGCGATCACGCGGGTCGATGACCGCAATCCCCAAGCTGCTCTGCCAGCCAAACCATTCCTGCTGCAAAGCGCTTTCGAAGCCGGTGATTTGGGCTGCTCCGATGTTTTGCTGGATAAAATCGGCATCGGCCACAATGGCGTCGCTGATGTCCGTGCGGTACAGGGAAGTTTCCAGGCGGCTGCTGTCGCTTAACTGGCTGCGCCATTGCAGCTCGTAGCTCTTCGAGTACTCGGGCTTGAGGTTCGGGTTGCCGAACTGCGGGTAATACAAGTCGTTGAACGTCGGTGCCCGAAACCCTTCGCTGTAAGAAACAAGCACGTCGTTGTCCGCATTCAGCGGCACAGTCAGGCTGGCGCTCCAGGTGTTGTGGCTACCGAACTGCTGGTTCTGGTCGTGCCGCAGGCCCAGTTCGGTGGAGAAATAATCCCCCC